>CAZBKP010000104.1:0-6788 GCA_964492525.1 uncultured Cardiobacteriales bacterium | reverse complement strand
TTTTTAAGTCGTCCACCCTGATTTGTTTTTGTAATGGAAACAGTGATGCTAAAGAATACAAGTGGGACAATGGTGACAAACACCATATTTAAAAAGAGTTGCCCAAAGGGTTTGAAATCAGTTGAGGTTAGGGTGAATTGATGGCCAAAAAGTGTGAAAGTGGTTCCTGTTTGTCCGAGAAAATAACCAAGACAACCACCAATGATGATGCCAAAAATGATCGTAAAAGAGGAAAGGTAGTTTTTAATAAAAGACATGAGAAATTCTTTTTAAGAGTAAATAAAAAATAGGCACAATCGCGTGCCTATTTGATGATTAAATGGATTTACATATAAATTTATTGATCTAACTTAAATTCATCATGTAGCACACGGACGGCAAGTTCCGCATATTTGCTCTCAATAATCACAGAGACTTTAATTTCAGACGTTGAAATCATAAGGATATTAATCTTGTCTTTTGCAAGGGCATGGAACATACGGCTCGCAACTCCACTATTTGCACGCATTCCAACACCGACAACAGATAATTTCGCAATATCCGTATTACCAATAACTCTAAGCGCTCCCATACCGTTTGCAACGCCCTCAGTGATCTCTAGCGCTTTTTCATAGTCGGGTGCATTCACAGTAAAAGTGATATCTGTTTTGCCATCATTTCCAACATTTTGCACAATAATATCAACATCAATATTCTGTTTCCCAACTGCATCTAAAATAGAAAATGCAATGCCAGGAGTATCAGGAACACCGAGTACTGTAATTTGGGACTCATCTCGATTTAAAGCAATGCCTGTGATAATTTCAGATTCCACGTATTCTTCCTTCTCTAAAAATGTAATTAACGTTCCATTTCCTGGCTCTTCGATCAATGAAGAGAGTACTCTAAGTGGAACATTGTATTTTCCTGCAAGCTCAACTGAGCGAATTTGTAAAACTTTAGAGCCTAAACTTGCAAGCTCAAGCATCTCTTCAAATGTGATCGTATCAAGTTTTTTAGCCTTCGGTTCAATTCTTGGGTCTGTGGTATAGACGCCATCCACATCCGTATAGATTTGGCACTCATCCGCCTTAAACTGAGCAGCAAGTGCAACTGCAGTCGTATCAGATCCACCTCTTCCAAGCGTTGTGATATCACCAGATGCGGTTACTCCTTGGAATCCCGCAACGACGATAACATAGCCATCTGCTAAATCCTTTCGAATATTTTCTTCATCAATCGATATAATCTTGGCTTTAGTATGGACATCGGTTGAGTTGATCTTAATTTGGGATCCCGTATACGATTTTGCTTTAATCCCCATGCTATTTAAAACCATACTCAATAAGGCAATGCTGACCTGTTCACCTGTTGAGAGTAGAACATCCATCTCTCTTGTGTCTGGGAATTTAGTAATAGATTTTGCTAAATTTAGTAATCGATCAGTTTCACCAGACATTGCAGATAAGACAACAATGAGCTGATGACCATTTGCTTTAAATTTTTTGATTTTATTAGCGACATTTTGGATTCTTTCGATATTAGCGACAGAGGTGCCACCAAATTTTTGTACTAATAAACTCATAAATTGTGTTCTCTTTAAATTCAAATGAATATCAAATAAGTGTGAGTGCTACCGTAAATCAAAGGCAACCTATGAAGCATATCTATTTACAAAAATAATTTCAAATTTTTATCACATGAATAGATATGTTTTCTAGGAGAGAAATATTTATCTAAATTTATGAATAAGTTAACGAATTTTTTTTAGGATAAATCCTACGATAATCGCTATCGTTCCACCAATTAAGGTTTCAGCGATACGGTCATACAGCAAAATAGGATTTGGGTGATACCAATATGCGGCAAGCTCAACGAGTGTAAGGCTGTAGCAAGTGGTCCCAAAGGTCACAATCGTATAATCTTTTGCAACGAAAAGGCGAGGGAAGATAAAAGAGAGTGCTAATAGCATACCGATCATAATCGTAATCATATGCGCTTCTAAGTGAAAGAAATAAATCCCAAAGAAGATGGCATACAGAAGAAGAACGGCAAGGACACTGCCTATAAATCGTCTCACGGTTTGTGCAAATACGCCTTGAGATTTAGGATTGACTAGCATGATAAATGTTAAGGTTGCCCAATAAATTTTACCTAATCCTAATGCTTGAGGAATAAGCAAGCTCATAAACATCGCACAGCTATAGATGACCGATCGAACAATCAGATTTTTCTTAAGTTTTAATATATCATGGCTCGTTCCGCCTAATGTAAAGGCATTTAGGTCATTTTTCTTTCGCATTAAGAAATGGCATATGATTAATGCCGTTGTTGTTCCGATCAATGCTCCAATTGGAAGATCAATTAGAATCCGACCAGAAGAAAAGGCTGTTCCTATTGTTGAAAAGATAATCACGAATTTCATCGCCCTATCAAAGACAGGATTAACGCCGTAAAAATAGTAATAACAATAGGTTAATACAAGTAGATAGCAGTAGAATGCCCATGAAAGATGAAGGTGCGTTGTGATGAATGCGCTGCCAATAATGGCAATAAGCCAACAAAATACATTGAGTAGATTACTTGCATCCGCTTTCGCATTGTAAAGTGAGTAGGTATACATCACCGAGAAAGAGGTCCAAGCGATGCTATTTCGCAATCCTAATAGTGGGGTTGCGATCATTACGCTTAGAAGCACACTCCCTAGAAAGACAAAGCCAGCAGTATTTTTGTGATAAAAATTCGAAATAAATGTGGGCATACTTAATAAAAGGCTGAAAGACACTATATAAAGTATGGGACATTTTTCTAATTTATGATTTTTCCTTGCTCAATTCTAATCACTGCATCTCCAAAGAATTTGGCATCTTCCAAATCATGAGAGATTAAAATCATGGGGATATCAAATTTTTTTTGAACATCTGAAAGCTCTTTTCTCATAAGGGCACGTAGGTCTGTGTCGAGTGCAGAAAAGGGTTCATCTAATAAGATTGCATGAGGATCAGAAATTAAAGCACGTGCTAGGGCAACACGCTGTTTCTGCCCTCCAGAGATTTGATCAGGATATTGAAACTGAATCTGTTCGAGTTCAAATATTTTTAACCACTCTTTTACTTTGTCATGAACCGCGTGTTTTCTTGGGTTAAAAATCCCTCGTTTTAAGCCAAAACCAATATTCTGAACCACATTTAAGTGGGGGAACAGTGCATAGTCTTGGAATAAATAGGATAAGTGTCGTTTTTGGGGTTTAAGATTAATCTTATCTTTGCTACTGAATAATACTCTATTATTTAGGCTGATAATTCCCTGATCAGGCTTCATTAACCCTGCAATCGCTTTGAGCGTTAAGCTCTTACCAGAACCCGATGCCCCTAAAATAACCAAGCGTTTAGCATTCGTCTCATAATTGATATCAAGATGGAATTGGCGTTTCCCCGCTTTTAATTGCTTTTGGATATGTAAAATAATGGACATGAGTTTTAGCTCAGCACGTTGGTTTTTCTTGGATTGAGAAGCGTTGCGAGCATAAGCACAACAATACACGCAACAGAGGTGATAATCACAAGTTTATTGGTCAGTTGATAGTTAAGGGCATTATTAGCTTTATAGATGGCGATCGAGAGGGTTTCTGTCTTAGAGCTTCCACCCGCAACCATGAGCGTAGCACCAAACTCCCCTAATGCGCGCGCAAAGGCAAGGAGCACCCCTGATAATATCCCTCTCCAAGCAAGAGGAAGGGTGACTCTAAAAAAGATCATAAACGAAGAGATTCCAAGCGTACTTGCTGCTTGTTCATATTGTCTATTGACATCTTCAAAGGCAGCGCGCGTGGGTTTGAGAATTAATGGAAAGGTAACAATAGATGCGGCAATGACGGCCGCTTGCCAAGTAAAAATCAACTCTATACCAAAGGTTTCATACAGCCACTTTCCTAAGAAACTCCGCTTTCCTAAGGTTGTTAATAGATAGTAGCCGAGTACCGTAGGGGGAAGAACCATGGGCAGAGTAAGAATCGTATCAATAAGATTCTTACCCCAGAAATTGACACGAGCTAAAACATATCCCGTTAAAATCCCTAAAATACTCCCAATTAAAGTCGCCAGTGAGGCAACTTTAAAAGAGAGCAGGATAATGGGATAAACATCAACACTCATAGTGAAAATTAAGGCTTACTAAAACCATAGTTTTCTAAAATAGTTTGGCTTTCAGGCGTGAAAATAAACTCGATAAAACGCTCACTTCCTTTTTTAGCAGATTTCGTAAGCGCGATAGGATATTCGATGGGTTGCTTCGTTGGAACCGTGAGTTGAACTTTTACATTGTCCTTCATTACAGCCGCATCTGTCCCATACACAAAGCCTGAATCAACTTCACCTTGTGCAACATACGCTAAAGATTGTCTAACATTTTCTGTATCGATAAATTTAGGAGAAAGTACCTCCCATAACTGTTCACCTTCAAGCACTTTCTTAGTATAGCTACCGACAGGAACGCTTGCAGGATTCGCAACGGCTATTTTTTTGATCTCAGGTTTTTTTAAATCTGCAAGATCCGTAATCGTGATTGTAGAATCATTGGGAGTAATCACAACAAGTGTATTTTTTACAAAGGCTTTGCGCGTTTCAGGTTGGATGAGTGATTTGTCAATCGCTTTATCCATGGTTGCTTGATCGGCAGATGCAAAAATATCTACAGGTGCACCTTGTTCCATCTGTGCAAGTAGCGCGCCTGAGGCACCATAGTTAAGAAGCACTTTATCTTCAGGATATTTTGCCTCGTAATTCTTAGCAATATCATTAAATGCATTGGTTAAACTTGCCGCAGCAGAGACCATGATCTCTTCAGCAGACGCCATGTTGAAAATTGCAAGGGTTAGAGAAATGGAGAGTAACTTTTTCATACATTCATCCTTATGGTTAGTGGGACAAATTCGTAATATACACTAATATATATCGAAATTAAACTGATGAGAGAATAATCCATCCAACCCCTGTCTTTGAATGAAAATGGATCGTCTCTTCAACGATTTGATTACTCATCGTCCAACCCGAACCAGGCATAAGCTTCGCATTATCTAAAGTCCATTTAACCCCTGAAAAATAAACACCTGACAGGTCCGTTAAGGGCGTAATACTTACAGTATTATAAAAGTTGCGGTCAAGTTCTAGCGTGCAATCATCTTTAATAGAATAGAGATGTTGTTTACCATCTAGCATTTGAAAAGAAAGAGCAGGGTAGGCAAGTGGGAAGAAAAGTAACGTGAGTTGATGATCCACTCTTCCCCCCGTTCCACCGATAAAAATAATAGTTTTAAGATTCATTTCAATTGCTTTTTGAATGGCAAGTTCACTATCCAGCAAATCTTTATCGACAGAAAAAGTTTCTTTAGGAATATGTTTGAATTGATCGTGATGAGTGTGTAAGCAAGAGTCAAAATCACCGATCCATAAATGGGGTTGAATCTCAAGCTTTATAGCCTGTTCTATGCCACCATCTACCGCAATAATATAATCATCAGCGGTTAGAATAGGGGCGCAGACTTCGGCTTTGATCTCACCCGGTAACAGAATTACGGCACGTTTACGCATTCGTTTTCCTCTCATATGCAAAGATGTTTTTTGTCGTTATAATAACGCGTTTATTAAAAAAGTAGAGGTGTTTTATGAGCTTTAATCATGTTCCTGCCGCAAATGATCTTGCGAAGATCACAGAAGATTTCAACTGTATTGTTGAAATTCCTGCAGAATCAGATCCTGTTAAATACGAAGTGGATCACGATACGGATGTTGTTTGGGTGGATCGTTTTGTAGGAACCAATATGCGTTATCCTGCAAACTATGGATTTATTCCACAAACCTTATGTGATGATGGCGATCCTTTAGATGTTTTAGTGGTAACGCCTTTCCCATTGATCCACGGTTGTGTGGTGCGTGCGCGTCCTTTAGGGGTGCTTCGTATGACGGATGAATCAGGTGGCGATGCAAAATTGATCGCAGTGCCTGTCAATAAACTTTGTCCAATGTATGAATCTATTAAAACCATTGATGATCTGCCTAAATTGCTTATCGATCAGATCGAATTTTTCTTCCAAAACTATAAAGGGTTAGAAAAAGGGAAGTGGGTTAAATTAGATGGCTTCGGAACAAAAGAAGAAGCACAAAAAGAGATCATGAATTCATTGGAATTATTTAATAAGAAGAACGGCTAATAAAGCCTGAAATTTTCAAAAATAAAAAGGGGAGATTATCCCCTTTTTTATTGAAGTATTATTAATTTTTAAAAAACTTTTTTGTCTCATCAGGCATATCTGTATTTATGATATCTACACCTAATTCCCATAGTTGAGACCAAGCTTCAGGACTATCTGGCGTTCCCCAAAATCTAAGTGGTTTTCCCATGCTATGTGCAGTTTCGGCAACTTTTTTGATTTTTTCTTGATCTTCATTTGGAATTTTTCCAACGCCCTTCCAAGAGGAATAAGGACTAAAAGCTAGGCTAATCATAGCAACTTTATCTAATTCTGCTTTCTTTTGAATTGGGTCTAAAGATTGATAATCCATTTCGATATAACTAGGCAGATCAACATATGAACTTAAAGGTGTTCTATTTCCAGAAATAACGATTTTTACACCACTTTTTTGAATAACATCTTCATACTTTTTTAGGATCGGGAGAAGTAAATCTAAAGAAGTTTTAGCATCTGATTTCATATCAACTAAAAATAGCAAAGCATCAGTATTACCAATGCCTAATTCAACAGCGGTCTTCAATGGCTCTACATATACAGATTCAATTGTTCTTTTAGGATC
>CAZBKP010000103.1:0-6819 GCA_964492525.1 uncultured Cardiobacteriales bacterium | reverse complement strand
TTGTTCTATTGGTAAAGTAGATTTCAGTGCGGATAAATTACAAGATAATTTAAAAGCATTGATCACAGAAGTAAATCGTTTAAAGCCATCTACAGCTAAAGGTATCTATCTTAAAAGGATTACAGTTTCAAGTACTATGGGTCCTGGTATTATGGTGGATACAGCAACGATTTAAAAAAGAATTAGATCTTGGAGCAATCTGCTCCAAGTGTCTGAGACCGTAGATGCGAGAGCTTAATATTCTACGTAGACGGTGACCTAATAAGGGAGATCCGTAAGGTCCTTGGCAACAAGGTGTTTTTAACAAAGACTTATGGTGACGTATGTTAACTTTACAAGAGAAACAAGCAGTAGTTGCTGAAGTTTCTGAAATTGCAAATCGTGCGCATTCATTAGTAGCGGCTGAATACCGTGGTTTAACTGTTGCTCAATTGACAACGCTTCGTGAAAAAGCACGTCAAGGTAATGTTTATATTCGCGTAGTAAAAAACAGTCTTGCTAAGCGTGCGCTTGCAAATAGTAATTTTGAATGCATCAGCGAGCAGCTAGTCGGTCCAATTATTTTAGCCTTTTCGCTAGATGAAGAAGATCCAGTATCAGCCGTTCGTGCAATTCATGAATTCTCAAAAGATAAAGCAAATGAAAAATTGGTTGTAAAAGCGATTGTTCATGATGGTGAGCTTTATGATGGGAAAGCACTTGAGCGTATTGCAAGCTTACCTACAAAAGATCAAGCAATTTCTATGCTTTTGGCTGTACTCAAAGCACCTGTTCAAAAATTGGCAGCTACTTTGGCTTCAGTTCGCGATCAGAAAGATGCGGCTTAATACTATTTGTTAAATTAATTTTTTTTGGATTATTTTTAGGAGTCTAAAATGTCTATTTCTAAAGACGATATTTTAAATGCAATTGATGAAATGAAAACAGCAGAAGTTATGGATTTAATCTCTGCAATTGAAGAGAAATTCGGTGTGACTGCAGCTGTAGCTGTAGCTGCAGGTCCTGCTGCTGCAGGCGCTGCTGCTGAAGAAAAAACTGACTTTGATGTTGTGATGACTGGCTTTGGTGCAAACAAAGTAAACGTAATTAAAGTAGTTCGCGGAATTACTGGATTAGGTTTAGGGGAAGCTAAAGCAATGGTTGAAGGTGTTCCTGCAACTGTTAAAGAAGGTGTTGAAAAAGCTGAAGCTGAAGACATCAAGAAACAACTTGAAGAAGCTGGTGCAACTGTAGAATTGAAATAATTGATTATTTTGGTTTTACGAAATAATACGCTAAAGGCTAGTGATTTATCACTGGCCTTTAGTGGTTATTTGTAAATAGTAAATCAAAAAAAGTGTATTTGCGTTTGGGATAGATATTCCTTTTTTGATTTTCGTTATCAATCGTAACAAGTAAACGCTGAGGATTATTCTAGATGTACTCATTTACTGAAAAAAAACGTATTCGTAAAGATTTTGGAAAGCAATCAAGTGTTCTTGATGTTCCTTATCTTTTATCTATTCAATTAGATTCTTATGAGTCCTTTTTGCAACAAGGTGAATCTCGTAAAAAGAGAAAGAATCAAGGATTGCAAGCAGCTTTTCAATCTATTTTTCCAATTACTGCATCTAAAGCAAAGACACCTACATCACCAGGCTATAACTTGAGTTTAGAGTTTGTAGACTACCATTTGGGAGAGCCAGATTTTGATGTTCGTGAATGTCAGTTACGCGGTGTTACGTATGCGGCTCCTTTGCGTGTAGGCATGAGATTAAGAATCTCGGATATCGATACAGGAACGATTAAAGAAGTTAGGGAAGCGAGCATTGATCGCTTTGGTCGTGGTGGAGTTTATCTTGGTGAGCTTCCTTTAATGACGGATAATGGTACGTTCGTGATTAATGGAACAGAGCGAGTTGTCGTTTCTCAATTACACCGTTCTCCTGGAGTCTTTTTTGATCATGACAAAGGTAAAAGTCATTCATCTGGGAAGTTACTTTTCTCAGCAAGAGTAATTCCTTATCGTGGATCATGGTTAGACTTTGAATTTGATGCGAAAGATCTTCTATTTGTTCGAATAGATCGTCGTCGTAAACTTCATGCAACGATTCTTCTGCGCGCACTCGGAATGAGTGATACAGAAATATTAAATACCTTCTTTGAAAAAAACACATTTATTTTTGAAGATGGAAAAATTTATCTAGAATTAATTCCTGAGCGTTTACGTGGTGAGATTGCATCGTTTGACCTGATGGTTGATGATGAACTTATTGTAGAACGTGGTCGTCGTATTACTCAAAAACATATTCGTGAATTTGTCAAAGCTAAGGTGAAGCGATTAGAAGTTCCAGTTGATTATCTTATTGGAAAAGTCGTCGCGGAAGATATCTTTGATGAAGATACAGGGGAAGTGTTATTACTTGCGAATGAAGTGTTGACGCATGAATTGATCGTAGATCGTTTGGCTCAGAAAAATGTAAAACGAATTAATACGCTTTTCACAAATGATGTAGATCGCGGTTCATATATTTCTGATACCTTACGCGCAGATCTTACAAAAACACAATTAGAAGCTCAAGTCGAAATCTATCGTATGATGCGCCCTGGTGAACCACCTGCGAAAGAAGTAGCTGAAAATTTATTCCATAGTTTATTCTTTGATATTGATCGCTATGACCTTTCAGCTGTCGGAAGAATGAAGTTTAATCGCCGTCTGAACCGTGATTCAGATGTAGGTGAAGGTATTCTTTCAAACGAAGACATTATTGACGTAATTAAAACATTGGTCGATATTCGAAATGGACATGGTACAGTAGATGATGTAGATCACCTTGGTAATCGACGTGTTCGTTGTGTGGGTGAAATGGCTGAAAATGTATTTCGTATTGGTTTAGTGCGAATTGAGCGTGCGGTTAAAGAGCGTCTTTTACTTGCTGAAGCAGAGGGTTTAACACCTCATGAGCTAATTAATGCGAAACCTGTATCCGCAGCGATGAAAGAGTTTTTTGGTTCATCTCAACTTTCTCAGTTTATGGATCAAAATAATCCTTTGTCAGAAATTACCCATAAGCGTCGTATTTCAGCATTGGGTCCAGGTGGATTAACGAGAGAACGTGCTGGGTTTGAGGTTCGTGACGTACATACAACCCATTATGGACGTGTGTGTCCGATCGAAACACCAGAAGGGCCAAATATCGGCTTGATCAACTCATTGGCATGTTATGCTCGTACAAATGAGTATGGTTTCCTCGAAACACCTTATCGTAAAGTTGAAGATGGTCGTGTTACGGATGAGATTGTTTATCTTTCTGCATATGAAGAAACCTCTTTTGGGATCGCTCAGGCGAATGCACCTTTAAATAAGAAGAATGAGTTTATTGGAGATCTTATCCCATCACACGTAAATGGTGAGTTCATTCTTTTAACAAAAGATCAAATCCAGTATATGGATGTTTCACCAAAGCAGATCGTATCTGTGGCAGC
Organism: uncultured Cardiobacteriales bacterium; assembly: GCA_964492525.1. Classification (GTDB taxonomy): domain Bacteria; phylum Pseudomonadota; class Gammaproteobacteria; order Cardiobacteriales; family Wohlfahrtiimonadaceae; genus Wohlfahrtiimonas. The sequence continues at coordinate 3,354 of CAZBKP010000103.1, read as the reverse complement.
GGCATTAATCCCTTTCTTAGAGCATGATGATGCAAACCGTGCGCTAATGGGATCGAACATGCAACGACAAGCGGTTCCAACGTTGCATACTGATAAGCCTCTTGTTGGAACTGGAATTGAGCGTACAGTTGCAAGAGACTCAGGTGTTTGTATTGTCGCAAAACGTGGTGGTGTCGTTGATTATGTCGACGCGACACGTATAGTTGTTCGCGTGAATGAAGAGGAAACAAAAGCAGGTGAAGCAGGCGTTGATATTTACAATCTTACTAAATACACACGCTCTAACCAAAGTACTTGTATCAATCAAAGAACACTTGTCAAAGTAGGCGATATTGTCTCTAAAAATGATATTATGGCAGATGGCCCATCGACTGACTTAGGTGAGTTGGCATTAGGACAAAACATTCTCGTGGCATTCATGCCTTGGAATGGATATAACTATGAGGACTCAATATTAATTTCTGAAAGAGTTGTAAGAGAAGATCGTTTTACAACGATTCATATCGAAGAGTTAACCTGTGTAGCTCGTGATACTAAGCTTGGGCCTGAAGAGATCACTGCGGATATCCCAAATGTCTCAGAAGCGGCTTTATCTAAATTAGATGAAGCGGGTATGGCGTTTATTGGCGCAGAAGTTAAGGCAGGTGATATTCTTGTTGGTAAAGTCTCTCCAAAAGGAGAAACACAACTCACGCCTGAAGAAAAACTTCTTCGTGCAATCTTCGGTGATAAAGCATCAGATGTTAAAGATAGCTCTCTCCGTGTTCCAACAGGAATGGATGGAACTGTTATTGACGTTCGTGTCTTTACACGTGATGGAATTGAAAAAGATAGCCGTACTAAAGAGATTGAGGCCGCAGAGCTTCAGCGTATTCGTAAAGATCTTAATGATCAATTACGTATTCTAGAGGAAGATCTATTCGCTCGTGCGCACCGCTTATTGCTTGCAAATAAAGCTGCAGCAGGGAATAAAGGTTGGAAAGCAGGTGCAGAATTCTCAGAAGAGTACCTTGCAGGACTTAAGCGTGATGATTGGTTTAACTTAAATCTTAAAGAAGAAGATGCTGCCAATGATTTAGCCCAGTTGAAGGAATTATTGATTCAACAGCGTAAAGAGTTCGACAAGCAATTTGATGAGAAGAAAGAGAAGTTAACTCAAAGTGATGAACTTGCACCGGGCGTTCTTAAGATGGTTAAAGTTTATCTTGCAGTTAAACGTCGTATTCAGCCGGGTGATAAAATGGCAGGTCGTCACGGAAACAAAGGTGTTGTTTCTATGATCGTTCCTGAAGAAGATATGCCTTATATGGAAGATGGTACGCCTGTTGATATCTGTTTGAATCCATTGGGCGTTCCCTCTCGTATGAATATCGGACAGATTCTTGAGACGCATTTAGGTTGGGCGGCAAAAGGACTCGGAAATAAGATCCAAAAGATGCTTGAAGAGAAAGCAAAAGTGAATGAACTTCGCGATTTCTTGGATCAAATCTACAACAAAGATGAGAGTGCTCAACGTATTGACTTTAATGCCTTTGGTGACGAAGAAGTGATTGAGCTATGTAATAACTTGAAGAAAGGTGTGCCTATGGCAACGCCCGTCTTTGATGGTGCCTCTGAAGAAGAAATGCGTCGTATGTTGCGTCTTGCTGATCTCCCTGAGTCTGGTCAGATCACGCTATATGATGGACGTACAGGTGAGGCGTTTGATCGTCCTGTAACGATCGGTTATATGTATATGCTCAAGTTGAATCACTTAGTGGATGATAAGATGCACGCCCGTTCAACAGGACCATATTCACTTGTAACTCAGCAACCTTTAGGGGGTAAAGCTCAGTTCGGTGGACAGCGCTTCGGTGAGATGGAGGTGTGGGCATTAGAAGCTTACGGTGCATCGTATACGTTACAAGAGATGTTAACTGTCAAGTCGGATGATGTCGTAGGTCGAACAGAAGTCTATAAGAGCATCGTCAACGGTGAGCATAGAATGGATACAGGCATGCCGGAGTCATTTAATGTTCTAATCAAAGAGATTCGTTCTCTCGGGATAAATATAGAGTTAGATGGTGATTAATGATCGTAATCAAAAACGTAATCCTATTTTTCTCTTTTAACTGGAAGTGATGAACAATGAAAGATTTAATGAATTTATTTAAAAGTGCAGACAATACAAAAGATTTTGATGCGATCAAAATAGGTCTTGCCTCTCCTGAAACGATCCGCTCATGGTCTTATGGCGAAGTTAAAAAGCCAGAAACGATTAACTATCGTACCTTTAGACCGGAAAGAGATGGTCTATTCTGTGCGCGTATCTTTGGCCCTGTGAAAGATTATGAATGTTTATGTGGAAAATATAAGCGTTTAAAACATCGCGGTGTAGTGTGTGAAAAGTGTGGTGTTGAGGTTACGGTTGCCAAAGTACGTCGTGAGCGCATGGGGCATATCGAACTTGCCTCTCCTGTTGCACATATTTGGTATTTAAAATCATTACCAAGTCGTATCGGTCTATTATTAGATATGACGCTTCGTGATATTGAGAAGATTCTCTATTTTGAATCCTTTGTCGTTGTAGATCCAGGGATGACGCCATTAGAGCATGGTCAAATCCTTTCGGATGAAGAGTACTTGGATGTGATTGAAGAGTACGGCGATGATTTTGATGCCAAAATGGGTGCAGAAGCGATTTTAGATCTGCTTAAATCATTAGACTTAGAGACTGAAATTTCTCGTCTACGTGAAGAGTTAGAAGAAACAAACTCAGAAACGAAATTTAAGCGTTTATCGAAGCGTTTAAAATTATTAGAAGCCTTTGTACAATCAGGGAATAAACCTGAGTGGATGGTGCTTACGGTTCTTCCTGTCCTTCCTCCTGATTTACGTCCTTTAGTGGCACTTGATGGTGGACGTTTTGCAACGTCTGATCTTAATGATCTTTACCGTCGTGTGATTAACCGTAACAATCGATTGAAGCGTTTATTAGAATTAAATGCGCCTGATATTATTGTTCGTAATGAGAAGCGTATGCTTCAAGAAGCAGTGGATTCATTACTTGATAATGGGCGCCGTGGTCGTGCAATTACAGGAACGAACAAGCGTCCATTAAAATCACTTGCGGATATGATCAAAGGTAAGCAAGGTCGCTTCCGTCAAAACTTATTAGGAAAGCGTGTTGACTACTCAGGACGATCTGTAATCGTGGTCGGACCTACACTTCGTTTGCATCAGTGTGGACTTCCTAAGAAGATGGCATTAGAGTTATTCAAGCCATTTATCTTCTCAAAATTGATCTCACGTGGAATTGCCCTTAAGATCAAAGCCGCTAAAAAATTAGTTGAAAAAGAAGCACCAGAAGTTTGG
>CAZBKP010000102.1:0-6875 GCA_964492525.1 uncultured Cardiobacteriales bacterium | reverse complement strand
CATGTGGGTTCTCTTGGAAATTTAGCGTGATTTAAACCACTACCCGCTTCGCCCTGTTAAACAAAATAACAAGAATAAATGCAATGACCGTTAAAAACAGGATATAAGCCCCATAAGTCAATAACATCGTGCTTAGTGATTGTCCTCTAAATGCAAAATCACGATAAAAACGATATTGCCAGACTAGGGGAAATACGTAGCTAAGGTAATATGCCCAGAGCGGGAAAAATCCGACCGCCATCGTTGCACCGCCCATAATAAATCCAGGTGGAACAAGAAATACCATTTTCCCTGCCCCTTCCCCAGGATTATTTGTTTTCCATGAAAGAATCATGGCAAGCCAACCAAATGCAAGCCCTGTCATAAAAATGGTGGGAAGATAGAAAAAGTAATTTCCCTCAAATCTTAATTGCCCAAATATCGTTAGAACGGCTGTCACTATCGTAAGTGCCGTGGTATAAAAAAGTGCATAGGGGATAATTCGGCACATTAGTGCAAATGCTCCACGATTCATTACATCTCGCTCCCATGCACCTGTAACTTTTAGCCGTCCAATAATCATTAATGTGGTTAATCCATAAGTGAGGGATGAAAAGAAATAGACAAACATAATTGTGGTTGAGTTAGTGGCAGAATTTGTCGGATTAAAAAGGTGACGATTTTTAAGTGTCATCGATGCTAGTGTTGCCTCAATTTGTTGATCCCCAAATCCATAAGGCGCAATTCGTAATGCACCAAATTCTGCGCCGACTTCCGCAATATAAGCATTTAAATGCTCAAGCACACTCGCATTCTGGGCAGAATTTGTCGTATCTATAAAATAGCCCAAAGAGAAGGATTGATCACCTGTAATAAGGCTCTTTTCTAACCCTTTAGGAATATACAAAACACCTAAGTTTTTATCATGTGCCGTTAAAACTTCAGGGTTAATCGGCGAATGCATAACTTGAGACACTTCGATATAGGGCGATGCATTAATTTTTTGAATCAACTCCGTTGAATAGTGTGAGGCATCAAGATCAATCACTGCAATCTTGCCCTCAAATACGGTTCCATGCGTTAAAATGAGAGAGAATAAAAGAGCAACCACAGATGCAACCATAAACGCAGCTTTATGATAAGGGACGAAATGCCCTGACATCATCGCACCAATTTCATCCAAAATAGAATTAACGATGTGTTTCATCATTCACCTCTACCGTCATTCCCGTTAACAACTCTGCAAAAGGATTAAGATAAATCCTCACTTGATAGGCGGTTAAATCCGCTTGCCCTTGTTCTCGTGTTGTTCGTAAATCTGCAAACGAAGGCGCTGCGGTTGCAAAACGTACTTTTCCTTTAACTTCTTTCCCTAATGCGAGCACTTTTGCGGTAACTTCTGACCCTTCACGATATCTTGGTACCATCATTTCATTGACATAAATATCCACATATTTACGATCTGTTTCGAGGATAATTGCGGGGGCATTCGGAGAGATCATCTCCCCCTCCTCATAGAGAATATTGAGTATTTTTCCTGACTCAGGGGCTTTTAATACTAAGCGTGATTGATTTAACTGTAACTGTGCAAACTCAGCTTTTGATTGTGCCAGTGCTGCATTTAATTGGTCTAAAGTATTTTTACGATTTTCGATGGCTTCCCTCGCGTTTTTAATGGATAAAAGCGTCATTCCTTCTGCTTTTTTCGTTTCCAATAATTGATCAATTTCTTCTTCGGTTGCACCGATTGTTGCTGTTGCAAGTTGTCTCTCTGCTTGAATGACTGAAGATTCCGCACTGACTAATGCACTTTTAGCATTATCATAGAGCGATTGAGAGATACTCCCAGAACCTCTTAATTTATCCGCTCGGTTAAAATCTATCTCCGCCAATGTATAATTTGCTTTAGCTGCACTGAGTAGCGCCTCTATTTCCTCAATTTTCCGCCAAGCTGTAATCTCTGCCAAATTGGTTTCATTAATTGCGATCTCTATTGCTGCTGTTTCACTTCTAATCAAAGCGTCTTGACCATTGATCACAGCATTCAACTGATCAAGTGCGATACGATTATCCGCATCATCAAGCATTAACAAGATATCTCCCTTGTTTACAACCTGAGACTCCTCAACATGTTTTTTGATCAATTTTCCACCAACATTTTCAAAGGCAATATTGACTTTATCTGCAGTCAATACACCTGTTTTAAGGCTTTTTGCGACGGATACTGCATCATTTCTTGAGCCAAAATAGATGAGCGTTGAACCAATGATAAGCATAATGATAAAAATCATCATCGTTTTAATCATAGGATTGGGAGCGTTTGTGTTTTGTGTATTCATATTATTAGCCGACTAACTATATTGTTAAAAAAAAGGATTGTATTATTTTCTTAAAAGTTTACGAAGCATTGTGATAAGTGCGTTGCGCTCATCATCGCTAAGAACTTCAGCAAAATTACGAATTGCATTAAAATGTTCAGGAAGTGCACTTTTAACCAATTTCCGCCCTGCTTCACTCAGCGCAATTAAACGAGATCGTCCATCGTCATCCGAGCGACTTAAAGTGATTAATGGTGTTTTTTCTGCAAGCATCCGCTTCACCATAACTGAAACAGTGGCAGGTGTGACATTGATTCTAAGCGCTAATTCTCCTGTGTTAATTTCTCCTTCTGCATAAAGTGCCATGAGAAGGTTAAATTTGCCTTCAGAGATATGATAATTTTTATCTAATTCCCCATAGATTGAAGAGCGAATAAGATCAACCGTCGTGATCAGATTTAAGACAAGATCAATTCCCGATACATCACGCCCAAGATTTTCATCTCTATGGACTTTTTCAAGCGCCTCTCGAGTTGGAAGCTTTCGTGTTTGATATTTCATTTGGCCTCTTAAATTTATTTAGCCAGCTAATAATATCAGTAAAAAATTTTTATTTCAAAATAATTTTAAGGACAAGTCTTAACAAAATAGTATGAATAAATCCAAATGTTAAGCATATGTTCAGATTTTTGGAATAAACATTCGTTTACTTGATATAAAACAATTATTTCTAACAATAAAAGCTTATTAATTAAATAAAATTTTATATTAGTTCCAGTGTAACAACCTAAAAAGAGGTAAGACTATGAAAAGTAACAATCCTATCTTTACTAAAATCGCTGCATCTGCAGATGAGTTTAAAGCTATTCGTCACACACTCCATGAGAACCCTGAAGTTGGGTTTGAGGAGAGTAAAACAAGTGATCTTGTTGCAGAAAAGCTCAAATCTTGGGGATATAAGGTAGATCGTGGTCTTGCTAAAACAGGCGTTGTTGGAACATTAAAAGTGGGGGATGGTAAAAAAATATTAGGAATTCGAGCGGACATGGATGCACTCCCAATGACTGGAGATAATGGAAAACCATGGGCGAGTAAAATTCCTAACCGCTTTCATGGCTGTGGTCATGATGGGCATACAACGACATTACTTGCCGCTGCTAAATATCTTGCTGAAACAAAAAACTTCAATGGTACACTTCGCGTCATTTTCCAGCCTGCGGAAGAATTACTTTATGGCGGAAAAGTCATGGTCGAAGATGGGCTTTTCGAGAAATTCCCCTGTGACATGGTATACGGTTTTCATAACATGCCTCCCTACCCTGCAGGTCACTTCTATTTTAGAGAAGGTCCTTTTATGGCATCTTGCGATACTGTTAATGTTGAAATAACAGGAATTGGAAGCCATGGAGCGGTACCTGAAGGATCGATTGATGCAACTGTAGTAGGTTGCTATATCGTGACTGCATTACAAACCGTCGTTGCAAGAAATGTAAGCCCTTTTGACAAAGCAGTTGTCACTGTAGGCTCCTTCAAATCAGGAGATGCGTCGAACATTATTAATAGCAAAGCAAATCTAAAATTATCTATTCGTACACTTGATAAAGATGTTCGCGAACTTGTATTAAACAAAGTGTATAGCATTATTAATCATCAAGCAGAAGGCTTTGGTGCTAAAGCAGAGATCGACCATGTTAACGGTTGTCCTGTATTGGAAAATAATCCTGAGACAACGCGCTACGGCATCGAAATTGCTCGTGAACTATTTGGTGATGAATATGTTCATACCGATGCAAAACAGATGATGGCGAGCGAAGATTTTTCATTTATGGTAGAAGCAAACCCTAATAGTGCTTATTTCTTTATGGGGAATGGAGAAGGAAAACTTGTCCATAATCCTGGTTATGATTTCAATGATGACATCATTGTCCCTGGTGCAACTTTTTGGTGTGCACTTACAGAAAAATATTTAAAGTAAAGGGGGATAAATATGAGTACAGAAGAGATCGTAGCAACAAATCCAGAAGTTCATATTAAAAATGGGGACAGAGTCGTTTTTGGCTTCGTCTTTGGAATTTTAACCTTTTGGCTATTTGCAAATGGGATGTTAACACTCAAACCGAGTATTGAGGCTGATCTTAAATTCGACCCTGCATTACTCAATCTCGCAATTAGCCTTGCCGCCCTATTTGCAGGATGTTTTGGTGTTATTGCTGGCGGATTGGCTGATAAATTTGGGCGATTAAAGCTCACTTATATCGGTTTTGGATTAAGCATTGTAGGTTCACTCCTTCTTATTATTTCCCCTTCGATTATTATATTCTCGATGGGTCGAGTTGTTCAGGGGATTTCTATTGCCTGCATTATGCCATCAACAATGGCACTCATTAAAGAGTACTTTGATGGTGCTGCAAGACAAAGAGCATTAAGTTTTTGGGTAATGGGTTCTTGGGGAGGAAGTGGATTAAGTAGCTTTGTTGCAGGCTCTATTGCAGCAGGTTTGGGATGGAGAGCTGTATATATTGCATCTATCCTTGTGGCGATCGCAGGGCTTGTGATGATAAAAGGAGCACCTGAGCGTAAATCAACAAATACAAGCCAACCAATGGATAAAATTGGGCTTATCAGCTTCATGATTGCACTCTTTACGCTAAACTTTTTGATTAATAAAGTCATTGCTTGGGGAGTATTCTCTGCGCCTACGATTATCCTTGCCATCATTGTCATTGTTGGATTTATTGTTTTCGTCAAAACAGAACAGAAGCTTAAGGAAAATGCTTTTATTGATTTTGCACTTCTTAAGAATAAATCCTATCTTGCAGCATGTTTAACAAATTTCACATTAAATATGGTCGTGGGTGTTTTACTCATCATCAATACTTATGTGCAAAATGGACGAGGGTTTTCTCCCTTCCAAACAGGATTATTGACACTAAGTTACACCTGTACTGTACTTGCCATGATTCGCGTGGGTGAAAAGATGCTACAAACAATGGGGGCTCGTAAACCTATGATGTGGGGGCCTTCTATTACGGCATTTGGTGTATTTTTAATGGCGATGACATTTATTGAAAGCGATGCGATCTATGTCCCCCTTGTTTTTATAGGCTATGGTTTCTTAGGATTAGGTTTAGGAATGTATGGTACGCCCTCTACAGATACAGCTGTCACGAACTGTCCTCCTGATCGTGCGGGGATGGCATCAGGATTTTATAAAATGACTAGTTCGCTCGGTGGCGCATTCGGTATTTCGATTATCCAAGCCGTTAATATGGCATTTACGAAAAGTTTGGGAATACATGGCGCTGCATCAGCCGCACTCTTTGTTTCTGTCGGAATCTGTTTATTCACATCATTTATCTCTTTTTCGATGTTGCCTAAACATAAACCGCAATAAGATTAAATAGTTAAAAAGCCACTTTCAGAGTGGCTTTTTTTTTATTTCCTCAATTTAACTTCCAAGCTCATTTCCTGCAATATGAATCTGTATCATATTCGTACTTCCTTTCGTGGCAATAGGAATCCCTGCCGTAACTTCTATAAGGTCGCCTGTGTTAATATACCCATGATCAACACAGCATTGAATTGCTTCTTTTGTCATGCTATCAGTATTATGTGTTGCGCTCCCTTTAATAGCGATCACACCCCATATTAGTTGCAATTTTCTAACAACTTTATCATGAGGTGTCACTGCAAAAATTAAAGGCTTAGGTTTATAACGAGAAACCATTTGCGCAGTGAATCCTGACTCTGTAGGAATAATAATGCCCTTGATATTAAGCTCAATTGCAATCTGTACACATGCATGGCTAATCGCATCCGTTGTATTTGTCCGTTTAAACCCTCTTTTTAAGAGTTCACTCTCGTAATCAATTGACTGCTCGATTCTTTTAGAAAGTGCATTCATTGTTTTTACTGCTTCCACAGGATATTGCCCTAATGCTGTCTCCCCACTTAGCATTATTGCATCCGTTCCATCTAAAATGGCATTCGCGACATCACTAACTTCCGCTCGCGTCGGTCTTGGATTAGAGATCATACTTTCTAACATCTGCGTGGCGGTAATAACGGGTTTCCCTTGCTTATTACATTGCTGAATCATCTCTTTTTGGATAAGTGGTACTTCTTCTGCAGGAATCTCTACACCTAGATCGCCTCTTGCAACCATTAAGCCATCAGATGCCTCCAAGATTTCATCTATATTCTTAACACCTTCGGCATTTTCTATCTTAGAGATAATTTGTATCGATGAGTTATGCTCGTTCAGAATGCTCCGTATTGTTTCAACATCAGATGCTCTCTGTATAAAAGATGCTGCAATAAAGTCAATATCATGATTTATGCCAAATAAGATATCTGCGATATCTTTATCTGAAACAGGCGGTAATCCAAGACTAATCCCCGGTGTGGCAACTCTTTTTCGATCACTAATTTCCCCATCATTCTCAACAACTGTGACGATTTGATTCCCCTCTATTGACTGAACAGTAAGTTCAACCAATCCATCTGCAAGTAAAATTTTGTTGCCAATCTTAACTTCATTTGGGAGATTATCGTAGTTTACAGTAGCGATCGTCTCAT
>CAZBKP010000101.1:0-6886 GCA_964492525.1 uncultured Cardiobacteriales bacterium | reverse complement strand
CGTTTTGCAATTTCAACAACCCAAGCGTGATCTAATACACGTTCTTCTACCGACGCTGTAATGTCGTAAAAAACCAGCTCATCCGCCCCCATTTCTGAGTAATATTCGGCAAGTTCAACAATATCCCCGACAATTTCGTGATTTTTAAACTGAACCCCTTTAACAACTTTCCCTTCTTTTACATCTAAACAAGGGATGATTCGTTTGGCCAACATAAAATCGCCTCCTCTAATGTGAATCTACTTTCTAATAATGCTTTACCGATGATAAGCCCTGAGATTTTTGTCGCATAAACCGCTTGAATATCCTCCAAGGACCCAATCCCACCTGAAGCCTGAATGGCTAAATTAGGATATTTTTTGTATAAATCAGAATAAAATTCAACATTTGAGCCTAAAAGTGTGCCATCTTTAGAAATATCTGTACACAAGATATGTTTTAATCCATAGGGGATATAAAAATTAATGACCTCCTCAATCGTCATTAACGATTTATTCTGCCAGCCGTTATACGCGACAAATGCCGTTCTTGTAGGATCAATATTGACATCGAGCGCAAGAACGATTTTCTCAGCACCAAAATTCAATAGCCATTCGGCAACCGTGGGTGGATCTAATATCGCTTTTGATCCCACCACAACACGATCAACACCACATGATAATAGTTGATCAATATCCTCTAAGGTCCGAATCCCTCCGCCCACTTGTAACGGAATATTAATCTGTGACACAAGAGTACGAATGAATTCAAGTTGCCGATTATTGGGATCTTTTGCCCCTGTTAAATCTACGAGATGCAAGTATTGAGCACCTGCGCTTTCATAGGCGATAAATTGAGAGAGAGGATCGAACCCATAACCCGTTTGTTGTCCGTAATCCCCTTGGAAAAGGCGAACGACTTTTCCATCAATAAGATCAAGTGCTGGAATAATCATAGAGACTCCTCTATAAAATTCTTTAAAATCTGAGCGCCCACCTTTCCTGAACGCTCAGGATGAAACTGAACCCCATAAAAATTATCTTTTTGAACCGCTGCACTAAAATAATTTCCATAAAAGGATTCAGCGATGGTTTCAGGAATCACCTCAAATCCATACGTGTGTACAAAATAGACAAAAGCACCTTGTGGAATTTCTTTAAATAACGAATGTTCACGACTGAATCTCAGCTGATTCCACCCCATATGAGGGAGCGGTGCACCTTTGCTATCAAGCCTTTTAACCTTATCTTTCAAAATATTGAATAAAGGGACTTGAGGCGACTCTTCACTCTCTTTAGCCAAGAGCTGCATTCCTAAACAGATGCCCAATAGAGGAACCTTAATCTCCTTAATCACCGCTATGATCCCTTTCTCTTTTAAATTTCTCATCGCAGATTGAGAAGTACCCACTCCTGGAATAATTACTCTACTACTCTTTAAAATAAGATCAGGATCATCCGTAATAATGGCTTCATACCCTAATCGATTGAGCGCAAATTGAACCGAAGCTAAATTTGCACACCCTGTATTTATTAGTGCAATCGCCATTACAACACTCCTTTAGAGCTTGGAAGCATTTGGCTTTCTATTCGAATCGCTTGTCGCAGTGTTCGCCCAAAAACTTTAAAGAGACTCTCTACTTTGTGGTGATCATTTTCACCCTTTGCTTCAAGATGAATCGATGCGGCTAATGAATAAGAGAGTGATTTAAAAAAGTGAGAAACCATCTCTGTACTCATGTCGCCGACTTTATTCTGGCTAAAGGTTGCTGAAAATTGTAAATGAGGGCGCCCAGATAAATCCAAGCTACAAGAGGCTAAACATTCATCCATGGGTAGCACAAATCCAAATCGAGCGATGCCTCGTTTATCCCCTAATGCTGTTCGTATTGCTTCTCCGAGCACAATTCCAACATCTTCTATCATATGGTGATCATCCACATGAATATCCCCTTTAGCCTTTATCTTAAGTTTGAAACCACCGTGTGTTGCAATTTGGTCGAGCATATGATCAAAAAAATGGATGCCTGTTTCAATGTGAGAATTCCCCATCTCATCTAAATTAAGATTGAGATGAATTTCAGTTTCATGGGTCTTTCTTGTGATATCAGCGACTCTAGGTTTGTCTAAAATTTGTGTCGCAATCGCTGCCCAATTTAAGCTTTCTCGATGATATTGGATGCCTTCTATTCCCATATTTTTTGCAAGCTCAAGATCCGTTGCCCGATCCCCAATCACATAACTTTTTGCCCGATCCCAATGAGTAGACTGAAGATATTTCAGAACTAAACCCACTTTGGGTTTACGACAATCACAAGAGTCATGATCAAAATGAGGACAGATCAAAACCTCATTAAATCGAATTCCTTGTGATTCGAATATTTGCATCATCAATTCGTGAGGTCCTGTAAATGTTTCTGTGGGAAAAGACTCACCCCCTAATCCATCTTGATTCGAAACCATCACAAATTCATATCCTGCGGATTTTAGTTTTAGGAGCGACGGGATGATCAAAGGTTCCAACTTTAATTTTTCATAGCGATCAACTTGATAATCTACAGGAGGTTCGCTGATCATCGTCCCATCTCTATCTATAAATAAGATTTTTTTCATGCGTTCTGCTCTATCGATACTAATGCGTTAATGAGGGATTGATTCTCAGATTCATCTCCAATCGTAATCCGAATTGCGTTTTTCAATTCTTGATTAAAAGATTGATCTCGTAAAATAACGCCCTTATTACACAGTGTGTCAAATACATTCTCTTTAAAAAAGACTAAGAGATAGTTCGTTTCTGATGATGCAATTTTGTCTACGATCGAAAGGCCTTTTAATTGCTGAGATAATGACTCTTTTAATGAATTGACCGTGTTTACATGTGATTTCATCGTTAGAATTTTATCCTCGGATAGATACGGAATGACCGCATCAACCACAGGCTGTGGAATAGGATAAGGTGCGATAATTTTAGAAACTGCTTCAATCACTCGGGTGTTTGCGAGAATAAATCCACAGCGCGCGCCTGCAAGTCCAAAGGCTTTAGAGAGTGTTCTTAAAATAACGACATGAGGAAATTTACTTAAAAAACCAATCGCGGAGGGTTGATTAGAAAATTCTATATAAGCCTCGTCAATCACAACGATTGCACGATTTAAAGCCATCTCTATCACAGACTTTATTGATTCCAACGATACAGAGGTCGCTGTAGGATTATTGGGATTACACATAAAAATAAGCGGAATCCTTTCACGCTCTATCGCCTTTTTAATTTCAGGAAGATTCAGAGAAAAATCATCTTGGATCAATGGAACATTGGATATCCCCACATCCTGTGCATTCGCATTAATCCCATACATCCCATATGTTGGGGAGCAGATCAAAATATTATCCTGCTTGGGTTCACAAAAGGTACGGATGAGTAACTCAATGCCTTCATCTGCCCCTCGAGTCACTAAAATAGAATCTTCATTTACCCCTGCATACTGTGAATAGAGCATTTTTAATTCTTTAGGTTGGGGCTCTGGATAGCGATTTAAAGAAGTTTGTGCAATGCGATCAGGGAGTTCATTTGCATTGAGAAAAATAGTGCCCTTTCCTCCTATTTTGCGTGCAGATTGATACGGCGTCATATTTCGAATATTTTCCCGTACCAATGTATTTATCCATAAAGAATCCATTATTCCTCCTTAAGTGCATTTAAACGAACGGTTACTGCATTTTTGTGCCCATCTAATGTCTCTGCAAGTGCTAAACACTCAACCGCAGAACCGAGCGCACGAATACCCTCTTTTGTAAGCATTTGGACCGTCATTCGCTTCATAAAATCAAGTAATCCTAAACTTGAATAGGTCGCTGTATATCCGTTAGTTGGAAGAACATGATTGGTCCCCGATGCATAGTCACCTACCGATTCAGGTGTCCAATTTCCGACAAAAATAGAGCCTGCACTATTGATTTGATCAACATAATTCTCAGCCCCCTCAAATTGTAAAATCAAGTGTTCAGGACCATAGGCATTGCTGACAGCAATTGATTCCTCGATAGATTCACAGATAATGATTCGACTATGTTCCAAACACGCCGATGCAATTTCCTTTCTGCTTAAAACCGTCAATTGCTGATCAACTTCGGCTTTAACTTTTTCAGCAAAGGTGCGTGATGTCGTTAATAGGACAACTTGAGAGTCTGTACCGTGCTCGGCTTGAGATAAAAGGTCTGCCGCTGTGAAAGTAGGATTTGCGGAATCATCCGCGATAATCAAAACCTCAGAGGGGCCTGCAGGCATATCAATGGCAGCACCGCCATTCATCTGGCTCACTTGTTGTTTTGCTTCGGTCACATAGGAGTTTCCTGGGCCAAATATTTTATCCACCTTTGGAATTGATTCCGTTCCGAAAGCCATCGCTGCAACCGCTTGTGCACCTCCAACTTGATAGACTTCATCAATCCCAAAAATATCTGCAATATATAAAATAGCATCATTAATCGGAGGAGGAGAACAGAGTACAATTTTTTTACAGCCTGCGATCTTTGCAGGAATGACAAGCATTAATGTTGTCGATAAAAGAGGTGCAGTTCCTCCTGGAATATATAATCCGACAGACTGAATCGGCCTTACGACTTGTTGGCACATAACACCTTTCATTGTTTCCACTGAAATATTAGGTAATTTTTGCGCCTTATGAAATGCCTCTATATTTTTACTCGCAAGATTGACGGCAGACTTAACCTCTTCAGAGATCGTCTCTTTCGCCTTTTTAATAGCCTCAAGGGGAACTTTATACGAAGAAACATCTTCACCAAACCTTGCTACAATTTCATTTAATGCAGCATCCCCTGCGTTCTTAACTTGCCCTATAATTGATTCAACTCTGTTTTTAATCTCATCTGCATTAAAAAAAACAGGACGTAATAAACACGCATTCTGTTCTTCTTTTGTTAACGAACGCCATTCAATAATCTCATCATAACCCATCATTTACTCCATCATTTTTTCAATTGGTAATACTAAAATAGAACTCGCTCCGATCCTCTTTAACTCCTCCATGGTTTCCCAAAAGAGTGTCTCGCTACTCACGACGTGCACGGCAATTTTGCTATCATCGTGCGCTAACGGAAGAATGGTCGGATCCTCTGCGCCTGGTAAAAATCTCATCACCTCATTAAGTCGATTTTTCGGGGCATGGAGCATGATATATTTAGATTCTCGTGCTTGAATAACGCTTTGAATTCTAACCATTAACGTATTAATTAAGGTTTGTTTTTCCTCAGTGATAGGCTGTGATTTTTGTAGAAGGCAGGCTTTAGAATTAAAGATCTCTTCAACTTCTTTCAGTCCATTTGCTTCCAATGTTGCCCCTGTAGAGACTAAGTCACAGATGGCATCGGCAAGCCCTGCCCTCGGCGCGACTTCAATCGATCCATTTAAAAGGCAACTTTTAAAGGGAATGCCTTTCTCCGATAAGTATCTTTTTAATAAAAAAGGATAAGAGGTTGCGATTCTTTTGTTCTCTAAATAAAAAGCATCTTGATAGTCTTCATCCACAGGTACCGCAATAGAAAGATGGCACCCTCCAAAATCTAATCGCCTTAAGGGAATAAAGCTTGGAGATTCTCCTCGCGCACAGCGAGAGAGTCGCTCTTCCTCCAAAACATTTTCACCCACGATGCCAAGATCGACAACACCATCCATCACAAGTCCTGGAATGTCATCATCCCGAACTCTTAGAATATCGATCGGCATATTCTCAACATATGCCATGAGCTTTTGTTCATTAAGATTGATTTTAAGACCTGCTTTGGTAAGCAGGTCTCGAGAATCATTACTCAATCTACCCGATTTTTGTATTGCTATTTTCAAACGATCTTTATTTTTCATAATATACCATCTAAGTGCTGTACTATTAAGATAATACATTATTACATAAAAACTTTAATTGCAATTTATATTTTAAAAAAACTTATATAAAATTATTTCAGGAATTCATGGAGTTATTGGATTCTGTCGCATTAAGAAACTTCAAACAAGTCTTAACTGCATGTAGTTTACTCTATTAGACTGGATTATTTAATAATTACAAATAGGAGTTACTCAACTAAAACATAACGATCTGCAACAGATAAATCTACCTGCTTTTCAAAGCTCATTTCGCTTAACAAATGCTCAGAATTTTCTATCTGATTTATTTTTTCACTCAAAAATAAAAAATCTTGATCTATAAATTGAATAATATTATTTTCTAATAACAGGTCAATTAAGTTATTCGCTTCCTCATATGGAGTATCATTAATTAGTGCTATTGTTCCTTTACTAAAAGCCGTGTAGCACCCGCGAATTCCAAATTCTATATCAACTTTCCATTCTTGAGTTTTCACGCTACATTCACGTCCATGAAAAGCATAATATGTATTTTCATCAATATGAACACAATAGGGAATTTCTTGTTTTAAATACATGTATATTAAACATTCAGGCTGAATATTATGGAATTCAGCTACTATGTGTGCAGCTTGTTTCCTTATTTCCCTTTGTTCAAACAATCGATTAACTAAATTCAACATTTATTATTCCCTCCTTGCCACCGCAGAGTTGAATGATTCTATTTAAAGTGTGTCCTCAAAATGAGAGGATTACCATAAAGCGAATTAAAGGATTACAACACCTCTGTTCTTAAAAAGAGTAAATGTTTTTGAAACATCATTCATACTATTAAAGAAATCCCAGTTACATATCGCAATAAACAGCTGATCTCTATCATTTGCATAACTAATTAATTTTTTTTACATTGTTCTATTTAAACAGGAAAAATTATTTCGTCACTGAGTGTTATAAATAAACTATCTGAGTAATTAATTTCTTGATAATTTGAGGCTGTAGATAGCATTATTTCCTTAATAGATGCTGTTTT
>CAZBKP010000100.1:0-6977 GCA_964492525.1 uncultured Cardiobacteriales bacterium | reverse complement strand
TTATGTAGAAGGAGATCCTCTTGAAGTCACTGTAAAATGGGAAGGTGCGGACCGCCCTTATGATATTAATGAAGTTGTGATTGATAGTAACCAAAAACCGATCAATATCCGTTTTGGTGGAAATCTTGAAGCAGCAGAAAAAGCCAAAACAGGATGTTTGATGTGCTTAGATAGCTGTCCCGTTGGTTTCGTGAGCAATAGTACCTACACTTATGGTGCGGTTGAAAAGCGTAAAGAAGTGTCCTTTACCGCAAATAGCAAAGTACTACCACCTGCAGATACGTTGGTTGCAATTACATTTGCCGTTAAACAGCCGTAGTTATCAAGTTAAATAAGTAAAAGGAGAGGTAATGAAACGTAAATGGGCTAAAAAGATTATCGTACTTGTTGTGATTGCGATTATTGTAATGCTTCCTCCCGTTTGGAATGCGCTTAAAGATTCTGCGATTAAGCTTTCAAGCTTAGATGTCGAACAAGTTAAAGCCTATATTCTATCTTTTGGAGTTTGGGCACCCTTTGTTTCCTTCTGGATGATGATCTTTCAAGCGATCGCCGCACCTCTCCCCGCTTTTTTAATTACTTTTGCAAATGCCGCGCTCTTTGGTTGGGTTTGGGGAGCCGTCCTTTCATGGACAAGCTCCATGGCTGCGGCAGGATTATGTTTCTGGATCGCACACTATTTTGGTCGCGATGTTGTTGAAAAGCTAACAAGCAGAACCGCACTCAAGAGCGTCGATGTATTTTTCGCACGTTATGGAGATTATGCCATTGTAATTTGTCGCTTACTTCCTTTTGTCTCGTTTGATCTTATAAGTTATGCGGCGGGTTTAACAAAGATGAAGTTTAGCCGATTTATGATTGCAACAGGAATAGGGCAACTTCCTGCAACGATTGTCTATTCTTATATCGGAGGCATGCTTACAGGGGGAGTGAAGTGGGTTGTCACTGGATTACTTTGTTTGTTTGCATTGACTGCATTAATCTACTTATTCAAGAAAATGTACAACAATAAGCATTCTTCTCCTAATATAGAAGCAACGCCAAAGGATGACTCAACGATCTCACCAACGAATGAATAAGCTTTTTAAAAGTCCTCTATTTTATATCGCGCTTATTTTTCTAGCGGTTATAGTCGTGAGCTATGGTATGGGATGGCAACGCTATTTCACGCCCGAACAAATAAGAGTTTTTGTTTTAAGTTTTGGTGCTTTTGCGCCTGTTGCTTTTATTATTTTGTTTTCACTTACACCGTTTGCCCCTTTCTTTAGTGCCGTATTAGCGCTCGCAAGTGGGCTTATTTTTGGCTTTTTCTACGGAAGCGTCTTAATTATGATCGGTGCCTCGTGTAGCAGTACTATCGGTTTTTATCTAGCGCGATACTTTGGTGCATGGTTGAAAAAAAGGAATCAGCATCAATCTATTGCTTTAGAAAAACTAGAGAAGAGTTTTTCTGACAACGGATTTATCGTCATATTTATTTTACGACTTTTACCCATTGCCCCCTTTGACTTAATTAGCTATGCCGCGGGATTCTCAAAGATTCGGTATCGTGATTATATTATCGCAACGGTCATTGGAATGTTCCCAGGGGTGTTGATATATGCCAATATTGGCGATAGTGCAATTAACATTCATTCAAAAGGATTTTATATTTCTATCGCGCTTTTACTGCTTTTAACAGTGATTGTATTGGGAGTTAAAAATACAATTCAAAAGAGATTTTCTATCCATTTTAGGCATAAAGGTGTTGAGACTGAAATCAAATAAATTTTGGAAGGGTTCTATAAACGTTGTTTATGGTATTGGGTAGATAGCCACCAAGATTTTAGATACTCATGATTTTCTCTAGATCTATTCTCACTCTGCGCCTAATTCTCGGACATTGTATGGTTCTCGATCTGCTAAATCAGTACCATATTTTTTTCATAAAAATTACCATCCAACAAATAAAAAAGATTTTGTATTAATTGCACTAGGTTCATTGCTTTCAGAGCCTGTGGCAGAATTATAATAAGCCTGTACATCCTTAAAACCATTCAGGATAATTAGAACAGAATGCTTTAATTGATGCAGGAAGTGCGCTCTCCTCATGATATAGCACTTGCAGATCGCTAAGTGTATCTACATCTCTACAGTAGGGAAGAAGAAATGGAGGATTTGTTTTAAATTTGCTAAGCGTCTCATGTAATACAGAACTTTTACTCCATTCAATGCCATCAAAACAATGTATCAATCCGTCTTTTCTAAATCCAATGAGGTAGTATCCACCGTCTAAAGATGGACCAATGACCGCATCATTCTGGTCAAGAGCATTAAGTCCCATAGATAAATGTTCATTTGTAATGCTTGGAATATCACTCCCAATTAAGAGAACTTTTTCATAATTTTTAAGTTGATCATTGAGTGCCGTTTCCATTCGCTTTCCCAAATCTCCTTCTTTAATTTGAAAGTAGATTTTTAAAGCCCCAAATTTAGAAAAATAGTCAGGGTCACTATCGGGAGTTAAATAGAGAAGTGTATCCCATTCATTCTCGGATAACATATTGAACAAGTATTGCAAACATGATTCATAAAACCCAATCGCAAAAGTATCTGAAGTTTCTTTTGCAAGTCGAGTTTTTACCTTTCCTTTCTGCGGAGTCTTTGCAAAAACAATAATGGCATTTTTTGAAAGGTTTTTTGTCATGGAGGGATCTGTTTTATCGCAGAAGATAGAGTGATTCTACTAAAGGAGAGAGGGGATGGCAATGTAGCTTATTTTCTTAATTTGACGAGCGCTTTAGGCGAGCTTCCTAAAAGATATTTAAGCATGATATAGCGGTGTTTTAATACAGTTTTAATCACACCATTTTGTTGATAACGACGAAAACTTGTTTTAACCGTATTATTTGAGATAGGGAGGTTAACTTTTTTTGCCATTAAGACATCTTCTAAAATTGGAACATCATCAAATCCCCCTACCTTGTCAAAAGTAGTTTTAGGCATGAAAAAGGCTTGATCGCCATAGGGTATTTTCGTGATTTTTGCACGTAAATTTGTAAATAGACTAATGATTTTTGCACTGAATGCATTTGAATCGAAAGCTAATGAAAATGCACCTTGTCTATGTTCTGCAATATAGGTGAGTGCGTTGTAGGGTAGTTGGGTGTCTGCATGAAGAAAAAGAAGAAGCTCTCCTTTTGCTTGTTGAGCGCCTAAATTTAATTGGGTGCTTCTTTGTCTTTTAGGCGAAATGAGCGTTGGAAAAGGATATATTTCTCCTTCACTTTGAACCCATAAAATTTCCGTAATTAAATTCTTAGCAGATGATAGACCGTAAAGTCTTTCCGTAATATATTGGGCGTTTGATTGCTCTCTATAAATCGGAATAATGATGGAAATCATCGCTAAGACTAATCCAAGGTTACGACTTTTTAGTTAAAAAGCGATTTGAACTATAATCAGAAGATTCAAATGGAATTGAGCGAATATCGTGCCGAAATGGCATCTTTTTAGGGAGCGTTTTTGCCTGTAAAGTATGCTTCGGAAATGCTATCCATGCGAGCGTTATTCCGCTGAGCGATAAGAATGATCGGCGACTCATTATTGACATGAGGAATCCTTATTGAGTTGTTTTTTCTGCAAATAAGCCTTAATAATTTCATATGCCATCGGCAAGATCGAGATAAAGACGATTCCAATCACGATGAGTGAGAAATTATTTTTAACGATAGGGCGAGTTCCAAAGAAGTAACCTGCGCCTAGCATAAGAATGCACCATAAGAATGCACCTAAAATATTAAAGATAAAAAAGTGGTGATACGTCATTTTTCCTGCGCCTGCGACAAAAGGTGCAAAGGTTCTCACAATAGGAACAAAACGAGCAAGCACGATGGTTTTTCCGCCATATTTCTCATAAAAGGCATGTGTCTTGTCGAGATACTCTGTTTTTAGAAAGCGGGCATTGGGTTTAAATACTTTTAAGCCAAAATATCGACCAATATGGTAGTTGACAGCATCACCGATGACAGCTGCGGTGAAAAGCAAGAGGAATAAAAGTGCAATATTAAGTAATCCCATCGCAGCGAGCGCACCTGCCGCAAAAAGAAGTGAATCTCCGGGTAAAAATGGTGTTACAACGAGTCCTGTTTCGCAGAAAACAATTAGTGTTAAAATAACATAAATCCAAACACCATAATTTTGCACAGCAGCTTCTAAATAGCGATCTAAATGCAGGAATAAGTCAATAAAATAAGTAACGTATTCCATACCTATGCCTCTTCAAAAAGTTGGTGATTATGAATACGAAGACGGCGATCCATCTTATTTGCAAGCGCAGGATCATGCGTAACAACCACAAGTGCAGTACCAATCTCCTCATTTATCTCGCACATAAGGTCAAACACGGCATGTGCATTTTCTGTATCCAAATTACCTGTCGGCTCATCGGCTAAAACCGCAGCAGGATGCGTCACAAGTGCCCTTGCAATCGCAACTCTCTGGCGTTCTCCTCCTGAAAGTGCGGAGGGTTTATGTGACATCCGATGTGATAATCCGACTCTATTGAGCATTTTTTCTGCTTTCTCTTTCGCTTTTTCAACGCTATCCCCCCCGATGACACATGGAATCGCAACATTATCAAGAGCAGTAAACTCAGGAAGAAGATGGTGAAACTGATAGATGAATCCTAAATATTCATTCCGCCAAAGTCCACGTTGCGCTTCCGAACCTTTACTTAGATTATGCGATTTAAGATACACCGCGCCTTGTGTAGGACGATCAAGCCCTGATAAAACATGTAAAAGCGTACTCTTTCCTGAGCCTGAGACACCAATAATGGCAGTTCTTGAACCTTCATCAAGTGCAAAATTGAGGTCTTTGAAAACGAGCACTTCATTGCCATGATCAAAGTAGGACTTAGAAAGATTCTCAGCTTTGATAACAAAGGGATTAGTCATAACGAAGTGCCTCCGCAGGTTGAGTACGTGCGGCTTTCCACGCAGGATAAAGTGTTGCTAAGCTCGCAAGTAAGAATGCAATAATAGAGATGATGGAAACATCGCTCGCCATGACAATAGAAGGAATTTCCGAGATCGGATAAACACTCGGCTCAAAGATCGTTTTTCCAAGGAAAGATTCAATAGATTTCACAATGCTATTTACATTAAATGCGATCAATAACCCTAAAATAATCCCGATCAGGACACCAAAGAAGCCAATAATGACACCTTGCACCATAAAGATCGCCATGATTTGTTTAGGCGACATTCCAAGCGTTCTTAAAATTGCAATTTCGGGGCGTTTATCTGTCACAACCATTACAAGAGTTGAAACCACGTTGAAGACAGCAACCGCAATAATGAGACTCATGATAACAAACATGGATATTTTCTCGATCTCAATCATTTTAAAGAGTGAGGCAAATTCATCCACCCAAGAGAAAATCACGATATCATCTTCATTGATTGCATTGACGATTTCTAATCCCGTTTCTCGTGCTTTTAAAGGATCTTTCAGTTTTAAACGGATACCTAATACATTGCCCTCAGGGACTCTAAAAAGTTTGCCCGCATCATTAATATTCATAATCCCGATGCTTGAATCGTATTCATACATACCAAGGCGGAACACGCCTACCACTTTCATTCGTTTTACTCGCGGTATCATCCCTGCAGCAGTGACATTAACCTCAGGTGTGATAAGCGATACATAATCGCCCACATTAACGCCAAGATTGAGAGCAAGATCTGTCCCTAAAATGATCCCAAATTCACCTGATTTTAGGATATTAAAGTCCGCAGGTTGAATAAAATCCGCAGTTATTTTATCTGCAATGCCTGAAACTTTAGACTCATATTGAGGATCAATACCCTGAATTTGTAACGGACGCATCACACCATTTGCGGTTAATAATCCTTGCCCATTGTTATAGGGTGCGCCTGCGATTACATTTGGATTTTTTAGGGCGATATCATCAAGTTTTTGCCAATCTGCAATGCCTTTTCCATCTAAATTCACAATCTTATTATCATACGCCATCGCAAGACTTCGCTCTCTGACCTCTTTTTGGAATCCATTCATCACAGAGAGAACAACGATCATTGTCATAATACCGAGTGCAATTCCACCAATCGATACAACAGAAATGAATGAAATAAAATTGTTTTTCCGTTTTGCGGCGGTGTATCTTAACCCGATAAAGAGTGATAACGGTTTAAACATTCATAATCCTCATTAAATTATTCGCTAGGGGGTTCTAGCTCAAGCCCAAATTGATGAGCGGTTTTCTCAAGTGATTCTAACTCAATTAAAGGCGGTAAGTCGCTTAATTGTTTTAAGTTGAAATCATCTAAAAATTGTTTAGTCGTTCCGTAAAGATTGGGGCGTCCGGGTACTTCTCTTTGCCCAAGGACTTTGATCCATTCTCGTTCTAAAAGCGTTTTAATAATATTGGAGCTTACTGCAACGCCACGAATTTCCTCGATATCTCCTCGACTTATGGGTTGACGATAGGCAATAAGGGCAAGGGTTTCAAGAAGCGCACGACTATAGCGTGATGGTTTTTCTTCAAAGAGTCGTGAAACCCAAGGAGAGAATTTCTGCGGAACCTGAAGCCGCCAACCAGATGAAACTTCTTTTAGCTCTATTCCACGTCCATCAAGTTTATATTTTAGAATTTGTAATGCTTCTTTAATCTCATCCGTAGTGGGTTGCTCATGTAGATCAAAGAGCGCTTGAATTTCTGAGATTTTCAAAGGCGTATTAGATGCCATTAAAATGGCTTCAATAATTGTGTTGAGTGGAGGGAGTTGGCTCATATTTTAACCTCCGCACTTAAGGGAAGTAAGCGTTTACCCGCAAAAGCAAATGCTGTTCGCATGATTGCATTCCAAGGATTTTCATTGAGTTGTCCTTTGGTCGCAAAATCGATCTGCACCACCATACTGACAAGATGCCGATGGAGTTTAGGACTTATTCTCTGTAATGCCGTGCGATAC
>CAZBKP010000099.1:0-7022 GCA_964492525.1 uncultured Cardiobacteriales bacterium | reverse complement strand
GTTAAACACCGAAATTGATATAAAACGTTTCCATCGACTTTTTCCCCAATAATCTTTAGCCGCTACAGGATGCGTTGTTGCTTGTATCGCTTTGGGTAAGCTGGACCAAATCACAATTCCATCTAAATGACTTGTATGATTTGCATAATAAACACGAACTTTACCTTCAGGATAAGTAAATGAATGAGCTTGAACGCCCGTAATTATTTTGCAACTTACAATAAGAGCTTTTCTAAAAAACGTTATAAGAGCATGCATGTTTTACCTTTTAATTTATATTTATACATAAGTAACACATCATATTATCTCATATCCTCATAGCATTAAGGAGTGTTAAAATTCTTTAATTCTGTATAATTGCCGTCTAACAATTACTCAAATTAGAGGTTCTCCGCATGGAATTTATTCTGCTAGTGATCAAGTTTATTGGTGCTGCAATTGTCGCAATTATCATTTTAATTTTATTAGCAATATTAATCTTTCGTATCTGGTTTAATCGCATCTGCAAGGCGAATAATCATCTTTTCAATCATGGGGAACCAATTATTAATCCTCCAAGAGTTAAGCTCACGGCATATCATGGAAAAACAGCACACACATCAATGATCGACCGACTCATTCATGAGGCGGAGCAATTGGGCTTTCATTTAATCCGTCCAAATCATCTATTTGCAACAGATCTGCCCAATGATATTTTTGTTTATTTCTTACAAAATAACGAAAAAACACAGCAAATAATGATTTATGATAGCGAAAACCTAGAAAATCCAATCATTGATACTATGCAGTTTTATCGAGATAAAATGATTCGTGGCGTTTCTAATAACCCTTTTCCATCACTCCCCTATCCAAAAAACATACAAACCGTAAAGCTACCTAATGAAACGACATTAACAGAGCTCTTAAAATACACATCGACTGAGTTTACTCAAGATAATATTCTTTCTGTACCTGAAGAAAAATTATGTCTGCTTACTGAGCAAATCTATGCTATTCAACAAGATTATTTAATTCACCTTAATTTTGCCGATTATGAATATGCAAAAGCGCAAATTGAAATGTTCAATCAGAAAAATGGAAAGACCGTCTCTCGCGAAGAGCTTGAGAATAGTATTAAGACGCTTCAAAAGAATATGAAAGAAGGATACAAATTTAATATTTCTTTTGTATTAACGAACCACTTTCTTAAAAGTACTCAAATAACAGCTGCAGAGTGGCAAGAATATGAAAATAATATCATCATCGTGCATGAAAGAGAAACTGCTGCAAATCTATGGGAATGTTATTTTCAAGACTATTTTATTGAGTCTACGTATGATGATCCTAAAAATGGGATAGATGAACCGCTTATAGACGATGCCCTCATCGAAAAATTAAATGATTTAAAAGATTTGTATCAACATCGCCCAATGGATTACACCCATGCCATTCTACCGTTCTTACCGAAAAAGCATACCTGTAAAAAGCTAGGGGAAATTAAATACCCCCTCAACGCTGAGTTTTATTATCTTCAATAGTAATTTAAACCACTTTTTATAATAAGCACTTATATAATAAGTGCTTTTTTATGCCCTAAATTAATTTGAATGATAATTCGTTCTATTAAAAAATCATGCCTCATGCATATATAACGTTATAATTACACGTATATTTTAAAAATGAGGGGCTTATGGATTTTATTTCTATAAAAGGTGCAAGTGAAAATAACCTTAAAGGCTTTGATATTCAAATCCCCAAGAAGAAGATTGTCGTTTTTACAGGAAAGTCGGGGGCTGGAAAATCATCTTTAGTTTTCGATATTATTGCTAAAGAAGCGCAAAGGCAACTTAATGAAACCTTTCCATTGTACATAAGACACAAATTTCCATTATACGAACGTCCTAAAGTTTTAAGTATTGAAAATCTTTCCCCTGCGATTGTAGTTGATCAAAAACAGGTTAATGGAAGTTCTCGCTCTACAGTCGGTACTATTTAGATGTTGCTCCGCTATTCCGTTTACTATTTTCCAGATTAGGTTCACCAATTGCTGGTGTCGCAACCGCTTACTCATTTAATTCTCCTAGAGGAATGTGTCCAACCTGTTATGGCATTGGTGATACTGTTGAATTAGATTTAGATAAGTTATTAGATAAAAACTTATCCCTAAACCAAGGTGCTATTCAGTTTAAACCTTGGGCAGTGACAACTTGGCAGTGGCGACTTTATGGGAACTCTGGTTTTTTTGATAATGACAAACCGCTTTCCCAATATACTGAAGAAGAGTGGCATAACCTATTACATGGTTCAGGAAGAAAAGTCATTATTGAAAATGATCCAAGTGGTGTTTGGTATGAAGGGGTTGTCGATCGTTTTAATCGTTTGTATTTAAATAAGGACATCTCAAATCTTAGTAAAAATGTGAGTAATGCGATTCATAAAGTAATTTCTATTAAGCCTTGCAGAGAATGTCATGGAAAGAGGCTGAATCAAGCTGCTTTAGCATCTAAAATAAACGGATTAAACATTGCCGATGTATTTGAATTAGAAATCATTGAGCTTATCGATTTTCTAGAATCCTTACAAAATAGTGCAATTGGGAAGTCACTCTCTTTAGAATTATTAGAAACACTGAGTAAAGTTGTTGATCTTAGTTTAGGGTATTTAACGCTTAGCCGGAAAACAGAAACGCTTTCAGGAGGTGAAGCACAGAGGTTAAAATTGGTAAAGCATTTAAGAAGTAACCTAACAGATATGACTTATATCTTTGATGAACCAAGCATAGGAATGCATCCACATGATATTGAAAGAATCATCAAAATCCTTTTTCAGCTCAGAGATAAAGGAAATAGCGTGTTAGTTGTAGAACATGAGCCTATGATCATTCAGTCTGCGGATCATATTATCGATATTGGACTAAAAGCGGGGAAAGAAGGTGGCAATCTTATTTACCAAGGTGATCTAAATAATCTTTATAACGATCCAAAATCAATTACAGGATATTGGCTTAAAAAGGGATTAGAACTTAAATCAACCTATCCTACTCCAAAAAAATGGATCTCTTTAGAAGAGGTAACCTTACATAATTTAAAAAATATTTCCGTTCAATTCCCTAAAGGAATGCTAACTACAGTGACAGGTGTATCAGGATCAGGAAAAAGTTCTCTTGTATTGGGGGCTTTAGCTCAACAAGTTCCCTCTGCCATTGTTATTGATCAAAAAAGTATTGGTGTATCTAGCCGTTCTAACCTAGCAACCTATTTGGGTCTTATGGACCTCATCCGTGATGAATTTTCAAAACTAACGGGCGTGAGTAGTTCAATGTTTAGTTTTAATTCCCAGGGAAAATGCTCAAATTGCTCGGGGAAAGGTGTAATTGAGGCAGATATGGTTTTTGCGGATCCTGTCATAGAAATTTGTGAAGAGTGTCATGGCAAACGCTATAGCGCAGAAGCTCTGCAATATAAATACCAAGGAAAGAATATCTCAGATGTATTGGCGATGACGGTCAAACAAGCATCAGATTTTTTTCAACATACTGGAATTTTAGAAAAATTGTCTATTGTGACTAAAGTAGGGCTTGACTACATCACATTAGGTCAAATGACGTCAAGTCTATCTGGCGGTGAAATTCAACGAATTAAATTGGCCGAGAAGTTACAATTTAAAAACAAAATATATTTACTTGATGAACCGACCAATGGTCTTCATATGGATGATATTGAAGGATTACTCATGTTATTAGAATCTATCGTAGCTGAAGGGAATACTGTGATTGTAATTGAACATGACTTACAAGTAATCGCTAAAAGTGATTGGATTATAGAATTAGGCCCTAACGGAGGACGTTTGGGTGGTGAGGTTTTATTCTCAGGAACACCTAAAGCGCTCCTAGATAATCAACAATTAGTTACATCAAAATGGTTAAAAAAAGCGATTGGTTCAAATAAATAATATTTTACTATGACACCTATACTATTCTATTAGATCGATAGATTAGCTCAGGATGTTTAATTTTTGTTTGAGAATCAATCAGTGCAAGTTCTCTTGACTGGTTTTCTTTTGTCATCGCCATAACGTGATTTGCGGTATTTGCCGAAAGCTCAAATGCTGCGAGGGGTGTTTTTCCATTGACTAAATGCGCCGTAAAAACGCTACAAATTAAATCCCCAACCCCTAAAGGACGATGCTCGAACTCATACAGAGGACGCGCTAAATGATACCTATATGATTCCGTTGAAAGAACCATCTCAAACTGATCCTTTGTTTTCCCCGCATGAACTAAATTTTTTACTATGATATTGGCGTGATTTTGGCTTTGTAATAATTGAATCGCAGAAATGACATCTTCAAACGTTTTGATCCCAAGATCCGATAAGATCTGCAACTCCAAAAGATTAGGAGTTATAAAATCAGCAATTTTAATCGCATCATTTTTAAAAAAATGGATAATCTCCTTCGGTAGAGAACTTCCTTTATTAATATCACCGCCCATGACAGGATCACAGACATAGATCATTTTGGGATTATGGTGTTTAATTTTCTGAACGGCAGCAATAATCTCCTCACCCTGCTCTGCACTTCCGATATAGCCAGAAATTACAGCATCAATCGATGAGAGTACGCCTATTTTTTCTAAGCTATTCACAATTCGAGTGATCTGCTTTTCCCCTAAAACAATCCCATCGAAATCAGGATAAACCGTATTGCTAGAGAGTTGTACTGTATGGATCGGCATAACTTCAACGCCCAATAACTGCATTGGAAACGTGGCGACTTTATTTCCAGCATACCCATAAACCACATTCGATTGGATTGATAATACAGTTTTCATGATGAGTTACTCTTCGTAGTAACGATAGCGGCCAAGCAAATAGATACTGATAATAGAAATCAGTGCTAAGCAACAATAAAAAAGTGCTAACGGAAGCCAGAACGTTTTGTAAGTGACAATAATCCATCCCCCGATCATGGGGATTAAGCTTCCAAAAATAGCTGCACACCCCTGATAACTAATCGATAAGGCGGTATAGCGAATTCGAACAGGAAAAATACGACTTAAATAGCCTGCAATTACGCCATAAAATCCACTATAACAAAGAACAACCAATGAAATACCAAAGATAAAACTCATTTTAGTTCCTGCGGCAATAATCGGGAATAAGAAGAATACAGAGATCATTGCAAGGACTGCATTTAAAATCAGATACTTCACAACTGACATTTTCTCAGCAAGATAAGATGTAAAAGGCTGAGAAACAAAATGCACAATGGCAACCCAGAAAAGCGCATCTAAAATTAGTTGCTTATCTACCTTAAGTGCAAGCGTTGTATAGCCGATCATCAATGTATTTGAAAAAATCCCACTAAATGAGAGCACATTTGCACCAATCGCTAATATTAGTAAAGGAAGTGCCTGTTTAAAGACTTGAACAACGGGTGCGGACTCTTTTTGTTTTACCGCTTCTTGCTTCTCACAGGATTCTATAAAAACAGGAGATTCTGTTAATGTCACGCGAGCAATAAAGCCAATGATCAGTAATACAAAACTCATTAAAAATGGGAAGCGCCAATAGTGTTGATCAAATAATAGTTCTTTGGGCAAGCTAATAATGTAGGAAAAAACAAGTAATGCTAAGATATTTCCTGCGGGGCTCCCCCATTGCGCAAAAGATGAGAAGAAGTTTTTTAATCCTTTGGGTGCATGTTCATTCGTCATTAAAACCGCGCCCCCCCATTCACCACCGACGGCGATTCCTTGTAATATTCTTAATAGGATTAATAAGATTGGCGCAAAAATCCCTGCCGTTTCGAACGTGGGTAATAGACCCACACAGGTTGTTGCTAGTCCCATAAGAACGAGCGTAATAATCAATGATTTTTTTCGCCCTACTCTATCCCCAATATGCCCGAAAATAATCGCGCCAAGTGGACGAGAAAGAAAACCAAATGCAAAGGATGCAAATGCACCTAACACGCTCACTAACTCATTATCAGAAGGGAAAAAAAGTTGTCCAAAAATTAATACGGATGCTAAAGCATAGATATAAAAATCATACCATTCAATCGTTGTGCCAATAAATGCCGCAAAAGCAACCTTTTTTGCCGATGAGCCTGCCATCTTATTCCCTTTAATCAATTCACAATAATTTTTGAGCGGATTATAATATCACTTTTCTAGTCTATCTTGTCTATAATAGTAGTCTTAATTTAGTTTACAGAAATCAAAAATAATCAATTCATAAAAATCATTTTGCTTTATGGTTTACATTACAATTGCATTTATTTTAGGACTCCTTTTTTTCATCCTTACTCCCCTCTCATTCCCAGTATCCGTAGGAATATTTTCTTTATTTATCCTATTTATTTTTTTATGCTTTATTGTTCGGTTTACAAGAAATAATTTTTATGATAATTCTCGACTAATATTTGTATTAGTTGGCTTGATTCTAGGTGCATGGATCGGTATTTATCAACTTAAATCATATCAAAGTGCCATTAAACTTTTACCTACTGAGCAATCAGTGACATTTAAAGTGATTCACATCAATTATGAGAATGAGACCTCTAGAGTCGTCTTATTAGAATCAGAAGCGCCTCTTAAATATAAAACAATTAGAATTTATCATGACCACCATAACCTATCACTCGGTAAATCCTATCGGGCAAGAGTCAAAATATCTCCCATTCGCACAAAAAATCTTCCTTCCCAATTTGCTTATCGACTGACCTTACTCTCTAAAAAGGAAATAGGCACTGCAAAGATCATTAAAAACACTCTTCATGAAATACCAAACATAAATTTTATAGATAACATTCGAATAAAGTTGAGCCAATACTTTTTTAACCATGATTTTAAACATCCTGAATTATTATCCGCACTCTCTGTTGGCATATCAGATCATATCTCTAGTAAGGATTGGGAAATACTCAGAAGAACAGGAACGATTCATCTTGTCTCAATCTCTGGATTACACTTAACACTGATTGCGCTTTGGGGATTTATTATCATTCGTACAATCATAGGATTATGTAATATTCATTCT
>CAZBKP010000098.1:4584-7039 GCA_964492525.1 uncultured Cardiobacteriales bacterium | reverse complement strand
TAATGATATTAAGGGCGTTATTGTAGGTGGGCATAATGATCGCAATGCTCAGTTTTATCAGGAAATGTTGTCTCTAATTTTATCTTTATCACTACAGAATCGTATTGCTATGTATGGCTCAAGTGGTGATATGGCAAGCCTTTATCATGCTTCTCATATAGTTTTATCAATGACTCAGAAGCCAGAATCGTATGGAAAAACAGTTATAGAAGCGCTTGGTTGTGGTATTCCTGTGCTTGGATTTGATATCGGTGGTGTAAAAGAGAATCTTGAAAAATATTACCCTTTTGGACTTGTCCCTGCATATAGTGATCATGCTTTCTTTGAAAAAACTAAAACTCTACTTAATGAATATAGCCACTATAAGCATGTTTTACCCATAACTGATACGATTGAGTCTTCTCAAAATCAATTAAAAGAGCTGTATCTTTCTGTCTTAGCTGAGGAATAGAGTTTTTAGGTTCATATAAATGCAATTTGTTATAATCTCTCGCTTGAAATAACATTTGGTTGAGGAGTGGTAAATATTCTTCTATGGGTCTATTCGTTGTTGGTATTAATCATAAAGTTGCATCTGTAGAAGTTAGGGAGTCTGCTTCTCTTCCTGAAGATCAATTACGTGCTTTTTACCAAGCAATAAAAGAGAGAGAGATTGCAGTAGGTGTTATTGTTATTTCTACATGTAATAGAACAGAGTTTTATATTGACTCATTAAGAATTTCTGTCGAAATGTTTTATGAGATATGGGCAGAGTTTACCAAGATAAGACCAGAAATAATTGCACGATATTGTTATCGCTTGGATGATGATGCGGCTGTTTATCATTTATTAGAGGTTGCTGCAGGATTGGATTCTTTGATTTTAGGTGAGCCACAAATTATGAGGCAGCTTAAAAATGCGCTTGAAATTGCTATAGAAGAAAATAGTGTTTCAAAAGTATTACACCGATTATTTCAATTGGTATTTTATAAAGCAAAGCGAATTAGAACAGAGACCAATATAGGTGCATACGCAATTTCAGTTGCTTATACGGCTGTGCAACTTGCGAAACAAGTGTTTGATATACAATCTCAACGTGTTTTGCTCCTCGGTGCAGGAGAAACAATAGCATTAGTTGCCGAACATTTAATTTCCTCGGGTGTTAAAGATATTGCAATTATTAATAGAACTCGCTCTCGCGCAGAGGAAATGAGCACTCAACTTGCCATACCTGCAAAAATATATGCAATTGATGAGCTTTCAAAAATCTTACCGACAGCAGATGTTGTGATTGCTTCAACAGGTGCACCTCATAGTTTTATTACAAAAAATATGACAATATCCGCGCTTGGAGTTCGTCAGAATAAACCGATGCTGATGATTGATATTGCAGTCCCTAGAGATATTGATCAGGATGTAAATGAAGTAGATGATGTATTCCTCTATAATATTGATGATTTAAATGGTATTGTAGAGAAAAATTATCAGTCACGGGAAGCTGCTGCAAAGGAGGCTACTGTTTTTCTGAAAGAAGGTGTGGAGGAGTGGAAACAGTGGTTGCAACTTTCTGAAATATCGGTGTATTTGCAGTCAATGTTTGAGTATGTAGAAGACCAAAAATTGATTACAAAGCGTAAGGCAAATCAATTAATTCATCAGGGGAGAAAGGAAGATGATCTTTTAGATCAAATCTTAATACAGATGGGTAATCGAGTTTTACATCCGCTTGTCATGTTGTTAAAAGAACTTGAGCATGAGGGGGAAGCGGATTTGGTAAAGCGAATTGTTGAACGTTATACACGTCCAAAACCTACAAAATAGATTTTTTAAACAAAGGTATAAACGATAAATGACACATTCAAAAATAGATGCAGAACAGATTTTGGCAAATTCAGAGGAGATTGTTTCAGCAGAGGAGGTTCAGAACGCCTTATCTAAAATGGCTGCTGAAATTACGAGTGATTTAGCAGAATTAGATCCGGTAGTATTAGTAGTAATGAATGGCGCCTTGATTCCAGCAGGGCTTTTGCTGACACATCTCTCTTTTCCATTTAAAATAGGGTATCTTCATGCAACTCGCTATAGAGGCGAGACAACAGGTGGTGATATTGTGTGGAAAGCATTACCAAGTATAGATATTAAGCATGAAACTGTATTATTGATTGATGATATATACGATGAAGGCACTACATTAGAGGCAATTACCAAAAAATTACTCTCTTTAGGTGCAAAGAAGGTTTATACTGCAACGCTAGTAAATAAAGTTCATGATCGAAAACCGCAAACATTCTCTGTTGATTATGTTGGGTTTGATGTTCCTGATCGTTATGTTTTTGGATGTGGGATGGATTGCAACGAATATTGGCGTAATCTTGCTAGTATTTGGGCATTAAAATAAGATTGTTATTAATTTATCAATAGGAGTATTGATAGTATGAAGCGACTTTTACAGAGTAATCGATTTGTTATATATATA
>CAZBKP010000098.1:2038-4484 GCA_964492525.1 uncultured Cardiobacteriales bacterium | reverse complement strand
ATGGGTTAAAAAAGGGGTTCAGTATGCGGTATTCTTGTCCTTGCAAGGAAATCAATTAAATGCTGAGATTGTGAATGCTTTTTCAAAACAAGGAATGTTGAAGCGAACTTATACTGTGAATGCAGGAAATGAGCGACAACTTCGTAAAACTGCACACCAGGTTGCAGATATGATTTATGAGCAAGTCTTAAATGTTAAAGGTTCTTTTGATACTAAGGTTGCATATGTTTCAAAAAATGGGCGTAACTATCAGCTTGTCGTTTCCGATGCAGATGGAGCTTTTCCAAGTGTTATCTTTACATCTCAAGAGCCTATCTTATCCCCTTCTTGGTCTCCCGATGGTCGTAAAGTTGCCTACTCTTCTTTAGAAGGAAAAAAAGCTCAGGTTGTCATTCAAGATGTTTACTCAGGGCAACGTTATGTCGCTTTGAATATGCCTGGCATTAACTCAGCACCTTCATGGTCTCCAGATGGATCTCGTTTAGTATTTACACTTTCTAAAGATGGTAATCCTGAGATTTATACATCAGACCTAAGAGGGAATGGTTTAGTCCGAGTAACTAACAGTCCGTCTATTGATACAGAGCCTGTATGGGGTAGAGATGGAATGATCTATTTTACATCGGATAGAGAGGGTGCTCCTCAAGTATATCGTGTAAATAGCTCTGGAGGTGTTCCTGTGAGAGTTACAACTGCTGGAAGTTACAATGCAAGTCCTGCGATCTCTAATGATGGGCGATATCTTGCTGTGATGCAACGTGGCGGCAACGGTTTTGGGATTGCTTTAATTGATTTAACAACGGGCGCAACGAAACGATTAACTAATGGTGGTAAAGATGAGTCACCAAGTTTCTCCAGTAATGGACATATGATTATTTATTCAGACGGAAGAGGTGGGCTTAATGCAGTTTCTAGTGATGGAAATGTTGCTCAGCGCTTTTCGAGTGCTGGTTCTGACGTAAGAGAACCTTCTTGGTCGAATCAGTAAAAACAATTTATTTAATTTTAAAGGAAATTCAAATGAAATTTAGAATGTCACTTCAGTATTTAGGAATGTTTGCTGTTTCAGCAATGTTAGTTGCGTGTTCTTCTTTTGGTGGTAGCAGCAGTAGTAATGGTAGTGGTTCGAATGGTTCTGGAACAGGATATGAAGGAGAGCAAGCAAGTACTTATTATGATTCTATGTATGGGAAAAGAGGCATTGAAGATCGAATTATCTATTTTGATTTTGACTCTGATCGACTTCGTCAAGAATCTTATGCTGTTGTAACAGCTCATGCTGAAGAGTTAAAGCGTTATCCTAATAAGGGTATGATCTTAGAAGGTCATACAGATGATCGCGGTTCTCGTGAATATAATATTGGCTTGGGTGAAAGACGTGCAAAAGCTGTTTACCAATTGCTAGTATCTCAAGGTGCTAAGCCAAATCAAATTAGAATTGTGAGCTACGGAAAAGAAAGACCCGCAGTTTCTGGTTCAGATGAAGGTGCTTGGGCGCAAAATCGTCGCGTAGAAATCGTATATTAGTACCATTTCTAATAAAGCACTCAGGTGTAAACTTGGGTGCTTTTTTTATTTGTGTGCGATAATTTCAGATTATTTTAAATAGTAAATGAGTCATGACAAAAGAAACGGGCTTTAAATTATATAAGCGGCTATTAGGGTATACCAATCGATATCGGACAGTGCTTATTATTGCGCTTTGCGGAGTTGCGCTTTCAGGTATTTTTGAGGCGGGATTGTTTGGGATGTTAAAACCCATCCTAGATAAAGGTTTTTTTGATAAAGACCCTAATTTTATCCGTTGGATGCCTGCTTTGTTGATTGGTGTGTTTTTTATTAAAAGCGTTTTTGCCTTTTTAGGTAACGTGGGAATGCAATGGGTTGCCCAAAAAGTCATTATGACGCTTAGAAAAGAGATGTTTGCCCGTTTGATTACTATGCCTATGAGTGAATATGATAAGACAACAACAGGCTCTTTATTATCTAAGTTAACCTATGATGTGAATCAGCTTCTTACAATTAGTTCATTTGCCTTAGTTACACTGATTAAAGATACAGCGACAATTGTAGGCCTGCTATTTGTTATGTTTTATAACAGTTGGAAAATTAGCTTGATCATGTTTCTAATCGTTCCTTTTATTGCAATTATTTTGAGAGTTGTTTCTAAGCGGCTTCGAAAACTCTCCCATTCAGCACAAGAAAGCATGGGGGAGCTGAACCATGTCACTGAAGAGGCTATTCGTGGTCATAGAGAGATTAAGTTATTTAACGCTTATGACTTTATTGAAGACCGATTTAATCGAATCAATCGAAGACTACAACAAGTAAATGTCAAAATTATGGTGGCATCTGAGGCCGCAAGTCCCATGGTTCAATTAATGATTGTCTTCTGTGTGGCGATTATTATTAGCTATGCAGCCTCTCAGGTTGAGCCAGGAGGGTT
>CAZBKP010000098.1:0-1938 GCA_964492525.1 uncultured Cardiobacteriales bacterium | reverse complement strand
TCTGTGTGGCGATTATTATTAGCTATGCAGCCTCTCAGGTTGAGCCAGGAGGGTTAACTCCAGGTGGATTTTTAACAACTTTAGGTGCGATGGTTGGGTTGCTGAATCCGATTAAACGTTTGACTCGATTAAATGAATCATTACAAAGAGGGTTGGCGGGAGCTGAAAGCATTTTTTCTTTGATTGATGCGCCTATAGAAAAGACGAAGAGTGGCTCTATATCCTCAAAAAATCTAGAGTATGAAATAGAAGGAAAAATTCTTTTTGATAATGTTGATTTTTTCTATCACGAAGATAAAACAGTTTTTTCTAAATTTAATTTAGAAATAAAACCGAAAGAAACAGTAGCATTGGTTGGGGCTTCTGGTAGTGGGAAGAGTACTTTTGCAAATTTATTAGCTGGGTTTTACTTGCCACAAGAAGGAGATATATGGATT
Source organism: uncultured Cardiobacteriales bacterium (assembly GCA_964492525.1). Classification (GTDB taxonomy): domain Bacteria; phylum Pseudomonadota; class Gammaproteobacteria; order Cardiobacteriales; family Wohlfahrtiimonadaceae; genus Wohlfahrtiimonas. The sequence continues at coordinate 1,501 of CAZBKP010000098.1, read as the reverse complement.
GATGATATTTCTTTGAATAGTTTACCCTTAAGAGAATATAGGCACATATTGAGTTATGTGAGTCAAAACGTTGTATTATTTGCCGACACAATTGCAAATAATATTGCTTTGGGAGAGGGTGAGTATTCGAGAGATAAAGTAATTCAAGCGGCTAAGAATGCAAATGCATGGGAGTTTATTGAGCAAATGCCAGAGGGGTTGGATACCTTAATCGGTGAAAATGGTGCTCGATTGTCGGGTGGTCAGAGGCAAAGAATTGCAATTGCCAGAGCGCTATACAAAAATGCTCCAATTTTGATTCTTGATGAGGCAACCAGTAGTTTGGATACAGAGAGTGAGTATTATATACAAGAGTCAATTCAAGTATTGAGTCAGAATACAACAACTATTATTATTGCTCATCGTTTGAGTACTATTGAAAATGCTGATCGTATTATTGTTTTTGATCAAGGAGAAATTGTTGAGATGGGAACACATTCTGAATTGTTGGAAAAAAACAACATATATGCGAGACTGTATCGTTTAGGAGATCATTAAGTTTGATGCCGAATCTAGACAAAATATTCTTTAGAATGTTATAATTGAACACGGTTGAATGATAATGTTGGTACAAAAATGTATGAATAAAGATAAAGTATTTGTATTTTTGACACAAAAATGTATTCTTTTTAATAAAAATACGCTATCATTCTGTCATCAGTTGTGTTATTCTGCGCTGAATATATTTACACTTAAAAAGATTAGTGTTATTTTTTTATTTAGTTTAGATCCTTTATTTGGAGGTTATTTATGAAGAAGCAATTAACTACATTAGTTATTGCAGGGCTATTTGCAACAGTTGCATCAGCTCAACAGCAAGGTTTGTCAGATACTCGTGGTGATTTAATTAAAGATCGTTATGAGAACTGTATTTTAACTTTAGATGGTGCTAAAAGCTGTAATATTACTGCTCCTCAAAATCTTTCATTGAGTGCAGATACTTTCTTTGATTTTGATAAAGCTGTATTAAAACCAGCTGGTAAAGCAAATTTAGACGAGTTGGTTGCAGATATTAAAGCAATGAAGGATGTGAATGCGGTTGCATTATCTGGGCATACGGATGCTATCGGTAGCCAAAATTATAACATGAGGCTTTCTGAGCGTCGTGCGCGCGCAGTTGAGAACTATCTTGTTCAACAAGGTATCCCTAGTGAGATTATTACTGCAGTTGGTTATGGTAAAGAAAACCCAATTGCTACAAATGATACAGCAGAGGGTCGTGCTCAGAACCGTCGTGTAGATGTAATGATTAGAGCTGCAAAACAATAAAATATTGCCTTGTATTCCTAAAAAGCACTTAATAATTAAGTGCTTTTTTTGTATTTGATAAAAAAGCTAGGGGAGATAAAATAATCTAAGGGAATATCCCAAGGTTGTTTGGGTATATCAAATTCCACGAGTTGGAAATCCCAACCGACACCGATAATGATGGTATCTGAAGATACTGTTGATAAATATCTGT
>CAZBKP010000097.1:0-7114 GCA_964492525.1 uncultured Cardiobacteriales bacterium | reverse complement strand
TTGTTAAATATATAGCTAACATGTATACAACTGAATAGACTGGGTGTACTTTTCGCGTTTCAGAGATAAATCCTTCTTCTGAAAACGATCCTGCAATAATACCAATGAGAGGAAGTCCTACTCCTGTAATAATAAACCCAAGAATGGCTGGCCAAAAATTTTCACCACTCAACCATCCTGCATTTGGTGGGAATATCAAGTTCCCTGCACCAAAAAAGATTGCAAATAGCATAAAACCAATTGCGATAATTTTACCTGTTGTCATAATTATTCTCTAAATCAAAAAGTTAAACACAACCTTCGATAAAGGTCAATAGCGATATAAAGGCCTTTTGGGCGGTCTATATAGATATCATTAAAAACTATATAGCACAAGTTTATAATAATTTATTCTCTCTCGAATATTGAGCGAGTCTCTTTGCAATTGATATTAATAGCTCTGGACCTTGATAAATAAATCCTGAATAGATTTGAACTAGAGATGCTCCTGCAATGAGCTTTTCACAAGCATCATCCGCACTCATTACACCACCCGATGCAATAATTGGAATAGAATTTGGCAATTGTTCACGAAAAAGTCTTAATACTTTCGTTGATTGGTGTTTGAGTGGCGCACCACTCAACCCACCTAATTCGTTTCCATGTACAGAATTCTTAACTGATTCCCTACTTATCGTTGTATTTGTTGCAATCACACCATCTATAGAAAACTGATTGAATATTTCTGTACATTCAATAATTTCTTCATCACTCATATCGGGTGCAATTTTTATAATAATCGGCGTATATTTATTATGAACCGTTTGCAATTGACTCTGAGTTTCTTTTAACCGCTCAAGCAATAGCGCCAATTCATTCTTGTTTTGCAAACTTCTCAGGTTTTTCGTATTTGGGGAGGAGATATTAACCGCAATATAATCAGCCAATGCATATGCTTTTTTTAGACAAATAACATAATCATCTACCGCACACTCTATAGACGTCCATGCATTTTTACCAATATTAACACCAATAATTGGCCCATCACTGTTATTTAACCGATACTCTTCCAAATTTTTTATTAAATAATCAATTCCTCGGTTATTAAATCCCATGCGATTGATAATTGCTTTGTGTGACTTTAGTCGGAATAGTCGTGGCTTAGGATTTCCTGATTGTGCCATGGGCGTTACGGTTCCAATTTCCACTGCACCAAATCCTAATTTTCTCCAAGCTGTGAGTGCATCGCCATTTTTATCTAATCCAGCAGCTAAACCAACTCTATTTTTAAATGTAAGCCCTAGCAGTTTCATTTCATCTTGCGCTAGAGCCTGCTGACATGGCATCAATGGCAAGAATGCTATCGCAATATCATGTGCAAGCTCAGGAGGAAGACTTAATAACAACTTTTGCCCAAAATTTCTCATATTATTAATCCTTTTTATGTTGATATAGCTTCTCTATCCATATGCGCGACTGCAAAGGTCTCTCACCAAGCACCGTTTGTAGTAAAAATCGCATGACATGCTTATATTGAGAGAGCTCATCCAAAGAAAACTGTTTAATATCCTGCTGTTCAATTTTTCTTAAGAGAGAACCTGATATTTTGAGCGAGACTAACTCCGTTGGCACTGAAAATATTCCTTGTTCTGTCAGGAAATATTCTTTTTGTCGCAAAATATCATCTCCCATAATATCAACTCCAAAATCAGGAAGTAATCCTAAAGTCGACAATAACTCACTCTCAAAAGTTCTTAGAAACCACTCTACAGAATCACCTTCTACCGTATTATGCAAAGCTATAAGTGTATCAAGATAACATGAATATAAATTTGGAACTGCCTCTTCAGGAGGGATCAGACGTAAAATCAATTCATTTAGGTAATATGCACACCATAACCGTTTTGCCTTAAAAGCAAATATTCTAATCGGATCGCATGATTTTTGAAAAAAGAAAACCTTTCCTTTAGTGAGGTGCCACTCAGATTGAGAAAAAAGGTTGAAGTGATTCCCATTTTTCTTAGATTTACGTGAAACTAAAAGTGGTATACGTCCTAACTCTTCTGAAAATAGTTCAACCCTTATCTTATCATCTTGATAATCTGTTTTTTTTAAGATGATTGCATTTATTGGTTTATTCACCGCTCTTTGAATCTTTATTACCCGCCATTGAAGTTAAAAATTGCCCAATTAATCGCTCAATGACAAGAGCAGACTGAGTTAATTTAATTCGATCACCATTTTCTAAGTATTTTTCTGAACCGCCTGGATCAAGTGAAATATATTGTTCACCTACAAGCCCTGCAGTATAAATCATTGCAGATGTATCAGAAGGGAGCGGGTAAGATTGATCGACTTTCATGCTTACAACAGCACGGTAATCTTGTGGATCTAAAGAAATGGACGATACTCTACCTACTCGAACGCCTGCAATCATTACAGGTGCTTTAATCTTAAGTGAGCCAATATTATCAAATTGGGCAGTCAAGATAATTTGTTTACTAAATCGCCCATCCGTATTACTTGCAGAAAATGCAAGCCAAAAGAGCGCTGCAATGCCTAAAAGCACAAATAATCCAACTGATAGATTCATTACTTTTGTATTCATTAAATACTCACTTAATAATTGATACTAGTGCGTTATTCTATCCGATTTTAGTTATGATCGCATGCTTTTAATAATAGATCCTTGATAGGCCGAAAACTTTTCCGATGAATAGGTAATATTCCATGTTCAGAAATAGCTAACAGATGCTGTTTTGTTCCATAACCTTTATGATTTTTAAATCCATATTGTGGATAAATTTTATCAAGCTGATACATATATTCATCTCGACTTGTCTTCGCTAAAATACTTGCAGCAGCAATCTCTTGATACAATGAGTCTCCCTTAACAATTAGCTCTGTAGGAATATCTATTTTAGGAGATTGGTTACCATCAATAATAAGTTTATGAGGTTTTAATGATAATTGCTCAACAGCACGACGCATCGCAAGAAAGGTTGCATTAAGAATATTATTCTCATCTATCTCCTCTACTGTCGCAGAGGAAATAGACCATGCAAGGGACTTTTCTTTTATCTCAAGTGCCAATATATTTCGCTTTTTCTCTGATAATTTTTTTGAATCATTAAGACCAAATATAGGTTTATTTGCATCTAAGATGACAGCTGCTGCAAATACATCCCCACACAAAGGGCCTCTTCCTGCTTCATCAACACCCGCTATAAAGCAGTCATTTTGAACTAGCGATGAAGAAAAAAGTGACAACTGTATTGTCATTTTTCAACTGTGCTGAGTAGTTTTTCTACAATGCTATCAGCCGCAATTTTATCAGAGTTCATTTTTAATGATTTATGTAAGATAGTATACTCTTCCATTAAGGCTTTATCATTTTTCTGAGCTAAAGCATTTTGAACAAGTGGTAATAATTTTTTTTCTGTAACTTCGTTTTGAAATACTTCAGGAACAATTTCTTTTTGTCCTAAAATATTAGGAAGCGAAAAATATTTAGTTTTTACTAATCTCCGTGCCAACCAAGCAGTTATGGATGAAAACTTATACGCAACTACCATTGGCTTTTTATATAGCATTGTTTCTAACGTCGCAGTCCCTGATGCAAGTAATACTGCATCAGAAGCCTCAAGTGCCAAACTTGCTTGTTTTTTTAATACCATAATTCTCTTCTCTTTATAAAATTTATTGGATTTAAGAAAAGAATCAATATTATTTTCAATATCAACCGTTGCCGCAGGAATCACAACAATAAGATTTGGCATTATTGCTAATAACTCTTCTGCTGTTGCTATAAAAATCTTCAGTAATCGAGACACCTCACTTTTACGACTTCCTGGAAGAATCGCAAGCACATCATTATCAGAGTTGATATCTAAAATTGCCCTTGCCTTTTGTGTTTCAGGAACAAGAGGAGTTGTATTTGCAAGCCGGTGCCCGACACATGCTGAATCAATTTTATGTCTTTGATAAATACTTGTTTCAAAAGGAAACAAACATAAAACCTTATCAATTGCTTTTTTAATTGTAAAAACACGTTTTTCCCTCCAAACCCATACGGATGGAGACACATATTGAAAAGTTGTAATACCGATATGTTTTAACGAAAGAGCTAATCTTAAATTAAAGTCAGGAGCATCTATTCCAATAAAGGCAATTGGCATTCTCTCTAATGCTTCATTAATCAATGCAGATTTTAAACGCAATAAATTCGGAAGATGTTTTAAAACCTCAATCAGCCCCATAACTGATAATACATCCATAGGAACAATTGATTGAAGTCCTGCATCAATCATTTTCTCTCCACCTACACCAAAAAATTCGGCATGAGGAAATTGTTTTTTTAGCTCAATAATAAGCCCTGCCCCCAATTCATCTCCAGAAAGCTCACCTGCCACAAGCATAAAAGTGGGATTAATGGAAATTTCAGGAAGCATATTATTAATTCCTAATAATGCTACGAGATCCGATAGCCCTTAAGAAATCAACCATCTTTACTAAATGAGGAAACTCTTTGGATAAAATTTCAATTTCTGTAATAGCATCCTGTAGATTAAGATTTTGTCTATACAATAATTTATATGCTTTTTTCGTTGCACTAATGGCTTCTTGAGAATAACCATGCCGTCTTAAACCCTCTGAATTAATTCCAGCGGGCTCTGCTCGATATCCTGCTGCTGTAATAAAGGGGGGGACATCTTGATTTACACCTGCTGAAAATCCAACAATTGAACCTTCCCCGATACGACATCGTTGATATATCATTGCATAACCACCAAGAATAACATCATCTTCAATTGTAACATGGCCAGCAAGTGAGGCACCATTTGCAAAAACTGTTCTTGAGCCAATAATGCAATCATGCGCTATATGGCATGTTGCCATAATCCAATTATCATCCCCTATCTTAGTAAGCCCCTTATCTTGAACTGTTCCTCGATTAATAGAGACATACTCTCTAAAAGTATTGCGATCACCAATATGAAGCTCTGTACGATCCTCTTCTTTAAACTTTTTATCTTGAGGAACTTCACCTATGGAAGAAAATTGAAAAAAAGTATTCTCTTTTCCAATAATTGTGGGACCTTTAATAACAACGTGAGATAGAAGCTTGCTTCCTGATCCTATCGTAACATTTTCACCAACAATACAGTAAGGCCCGACAACAACGTCACTGCCTAAGATAGCACTTTCATGAATAATTGCGGTTGGATGAAGATTGGCATTCGTCATAAAATAGTCCTAACTTTGGAATGCATCTTGGCGCATACACATTACTTCAGCTTCACAAGCCACAATGCCATCAACTTTAGCAACACCAGAAAAAGACCAAATTCCTCTCCGTGATTTAAGAAAGTTTACTGTGATTTCTAATGTATCTCCTGGCTCTACAGGACGCCTAAATCTTGCTTTATCAATCCCAACAAAATAATAAATTGAATTTGAATTAACTTCTTCTTCACCGGCTGTTTTATAAGCTAGAATCCCTGTAGCTTGAGCTATTGCTTCGAGTATCATAACTCCAGGCATGATTGGTTTAATAGGAAAATGTCCCGTAAAATAAGGCTCGTTATACGTTACATTCTTTCGAGCGACCAAAACTTCACCAGGTGTGTAATCAAGCACCCTATCAATCATCAAAAAAGGAAAACGATGCGGTAAATATCGCATAATTTCATTAACATCAATTATTTTTTGCTCTGACACACAATCACCTATATTATTCATTTTCAGAATTTAATTTTTTTTCAATTTGTTTTACACGTTGATAAAGCTTATCAATTTGCTGTAGTTGAACAACATTCCTACGCCAAGAACGGTTATCTGTTACAGGAAGTCCCGATGAATATACTCCTTTTTCTGTTAAGGAGTGAGTTACCATCGTATCCCCTGTAATCATAACATCATCTGCTATTTCGATATGCCCATTCATTCCAACTCCACCACCAATCACAACTCGACTGCCAATCTTGGCGGAACCAGCGATTCCAGTAAATCCAGAAATAACAGTGTGTTCTCCTACAATACAGTTATGGCCTAACTGTACATGATTATCAATCTTTGTCCCAAACCCAACAACCGTATCCTCTATTGCGCCTCTATCAATACAACTATTTGCGCCGATATCAACATAATCTTCCAAAATTACACGCCCTATTTGAGCAATTTTGACATATCCTAATCTACTAGGTGCAAATCCAAATCCTTCCGCACCAATAACAACACCAGGATGCAAAATGACTGAATTACCGATAATACAGTTATAACAAATTGTTACATTCGGACTTATGTACGTGTTTTTACCTATTGATACACCTGATTCAAGAACGCTTCCTGCACCAATAAAACAACCCTCTCCAATCGTAACATCATCCCCTATGACAACACTTGCCTGTATCGTTACATTCTCCCCCAACTGTACATGATTACCAATAGTTGAGGATGGGTGAATCAGTCCTGTTTTATAATTCGGTTTTGGATTAAAAAGATGAGAAATATATGCCCAAGCTAAATAGGGATCTTCAGTAATAATTTTTGCACCAGAAAACTGGCTTACAAAGTGATTTTGAAGTACTACTACTGAAGCATTGGAATTAGATAAAAATTTTAGATATTTTTTATTATTTATAAACGAAATTTGGTTTTGCACCGCATTTTGAATCGTTGCTAAACCCAAAATTTCAAGATCACCATCACCCTCCAGCCTAATATCAGAAATATACTCACTTAAATATTCAACAATTGATCTTAATTTCATAATATTACTTTAATGTTTTTTTCAACTGATCAAGAACATCATCTGAAATCTGAAGTGTATTTTTTGCATAAAGCACACCTGAACTTAAAATTAAATCAAAGTTATTTTCTTCAGCATACGTTAAAATCATTTCAGTTATCTGTTTTTGAATTTTAAAAAGTTCCTCATTACGTCGCAAATTGAAGTCTTGCCTAAATTCAGCACCTAGACGACTATACTCTCGATCTAAATTTAGTATTTCTCTCTCCAATCGGCTTTTATCTGTCTCACTTGTAAGTAATGCATACTCTTCTTGTTTTTTCTTAATATCGTCACTTATTTTTCTAAGGGCTAAGTCCTTAGGTGCGAACTCTTTTTCGAGCA
>CAZBKP010000096.1:0-7126 GCA_964492525.1 uncultured Cardiobacteriales bacterium | reverse complement strand
TGCCAGTATCGCCCTAACCATGGCTCAAATTGTGATCTTCCAAGAGATTCATAATGACAGAGATGTCGTTTTGTTAATGGATGATATGAGTGCAGAGCTCGACCGCGCTCATCGTCAACTTTTATTAGATGCATTTAGAAGCCTCCCTGTTCAGCTATTCATCACGTGTCTCGAAAAAGAAGAGTTCCCAGAACTCTCCCCTTTACTCTCCGAAAAAAGTTTAAACTGCTACGAGATCCATTCAGGTTTACTCAAAAAAGTGGTATAATAGTCAGTTGTTTTTGCATGTTTTCAAAGGAAATCGGATGACCACCACAAATAATGATAGTCCAAGTATAAAAGTTCTAAAAGGGTTGGATGCCGTTCGTAAACGTCCTGGAATGTATATTGGTGATACAGATGATGGCACAGGCTTACATCACATGGTGTTCGAGGTCGTAGATAATGCGATCGATGAAGCACTTGCAGGACATTGCGATGATATTACGGTGACAATCCACAAAGATGACTCCATTACGGTTACGGATAATGGTCGCGGAATTCCAACAAAAATGCATCCTGAAGAGGGAATTTCATCCGCGGAAGTTGTGATGACAATTCTCCATGCGGGAGGAAAATTTGATGACAATGCCATCTCAGGCGGACTTCACGGTGTCGGTGTTTCTGTTGTTAATGCGCTCTCTTCAGTTCTTAAGCTAGAAATTAAGCAAAATGGAAAGCTATATGAGCAAGAGTATCATATGGGCGTTCCACAATACCCTTTAAGAGAGATTGGAGAGGTTCCTGAAAATGAAACAGGAACGAAAGTCTATTTTAAGCCAAGCGAAGAAATTTTTACGATCACTGTCTTTGATTATGAGATTTTAAAGAAACGACTCCGTGAGCTTTCATTCCTAAACTCAGGGATCCGTATTCATCTTAAAGATGAACGCCATAACCTTGAAGATATTTTTGAGTTTGAGGGTGGTATTCGAGCCTTTGTTGAATATATTAATCGCAAGAAAACGCCCATTCATCCTACAATCTTTTATTGTGACAATAAACAAGATAATGTCATTGTTGAAGTTGCTCTTCAATGGACAACAGATTATCAAGAAAACGTCTACTGTTTTACGAATAATATTGCGCAAAAAGATGGGGGAACGCATTTATTAGGATTTCGTGCTGCCATTACACGTACATTAAATCAGTACATGGAGCAAAATGATCTCCTTAAAAAATCAAAGGTAAATACCTCAGGCGAGGATGCGAGAGAAGGATTAACAGCAATTGTCTCTGTTAAACTTCCTGGACCCAAATTCTCATCTCAAACGAAAGAGAAACTTGTTTCGAGTGAGGTTAGAGGTGCAGTTGAGGGCGTCGTAAGTGAGAAAATCACAGACTTCTTACAAGAAAAACCCAATGATGCAAAACAGATTACGGCAAAGATTATTGAAGCTGCGAGAGCGCGAGAAGCTGCGCGAAATGCACGTGAATTAACACGCCGTAAAAGTGCTTTAGATATCGCAGGGCTACCCGGGAAACTCACAGATTGCCAAGAGAAAGACCCTGCGCACTCTGAACTTTTTATTGTAGAGGGTGACTCAGCGGGCGGATCCGCAAAGCAAGGTCGTAATCGTAAATTCCAAGCGATTTTGCCCTTGCGAGGAAAAATCCTGAATGTGGAGCGCGTACGCTTTGATCGAATTCTTCAATCTGCAGAGATTGGAACCTTAATTACCGCATTAGGTTGCGGTATTGGGCGTGATGAATTCGACATTGAAAAACTTCGTTATCACAGAATTATCATCATGACGGATGCGGACGTCGATGGTGCGCATATTCGTACATTACTGCTCACTTTCTTCTATCGCCAAATGCGTGAGCTTGTGGAGAGTGGATTTATCTATATTGCACAACCGCCTCTATATAAAGTAAAGAAAGGGCGTCAAGAGACCTATATTAAGGATGAAGCGGATCTTATTCGCTATTTCTTAAGTAGTGCATTAGACAATAGTGAAGTATTCGCAAGTAAAGATGCGCCTGCGCTTGCAAAATCGCAAGTGGAAGAGCTCGCACGTTTGATTACCAATGTAGAGCAACTCATTAGTCGCATGAAGTATGTGTATCCTTCTGAGATTTTAACCGCTCTCATGGAGCTTCCTGTACTCACATTAGAACTTTTAGCCTCATCTGAAATTCAGCAATGGGCAAAGAAGCTTGAAGAGATGCTCAATAAAGAGCCTGCAGTCGCAACGTCTTACAAAGTTACGGTAGAAGCTGCAGAAGAGGGTGTTATCTCTGAGCATATTAAAGTGACCTCAAAGCACTATGATCAAGAAATTGACTATCTTTTAGACTCACGATTCGTTCGCTCTGTCGAGTATCAGCGCATTGCAGAAGTTGCACGCAAACTTGAAGGCTTAATAGAAGAAGGTGCTTATGTAAAATATGGCGAGCGTACTCGTGAAATCACAAGCTTTAAGAAAGGTATCGATTGGTTGATTGAAGAAGCAAAACGTGGGCAAGCGATCTCTCGCTATAAGGGACTCGGTGAAATGAATGCAGAACAGCTTTGGGAAACAACAATGGACCCTACTGCACGAAGCATGTTGCGTGTAACCGTTGAAGATGCTCAAAAGGCCGATGAGGTATTTACGATGCTCATGGGGGATGAAGTCGAGCCCCGCCGTGAATTTATCGAGCAAAATGCCCAAATGGTTGGAAACCTAGATATCTAGATTTAATTATCTGTAGAAGCTTGTCATTTATAAAATTAAAAAAGCATTCAAGAACTCTTGGATGCTTTTTTAATCTAAACAAATACCTTTATAAAAATAGATCCAAAATGTTAGTAGTAGCAGACAAAATTTATCTTGTTAATTTGATAATTATAATTTTATCTAGTATCTTGCTTTATTATTTCAATCAATTGAAAAGGAAAAGCAATGGAGTTTTCAGATAAATTGTCTTCTTTATCTAATAAGATTAAACAACAAAAAGATATAATACAAACTGAAGAAGCGACAAAAACCGCATTCATCCTTCCGTTTATAGGGCAGGTTTTGGGATATGATATTTTTGACCCTTCCGAAGTCATCCCTGAATTTACTGCAGATGTTGGTACTAAGAAAGGAGAAAAGGTTGATTACGCGATTGTAAATGGCGATGAAATACAAATTCTAATCGAAGCTAAAAAAATCAAAGATGATCTCAACGTCTCTCACTCCTCTCAGTTATTTAGATACTTTACTACAACGACTGCAAAGATCGCCATTCTAACAAATGGACAGCACTATAAATTCTATACTGATTTAGAATCCCCTAATAAAATGGATACTAAACCATTTCTAGAGATAGACCTCTTAGAAATTGATCCTATTACAATTCACGAATTACAAAAACTCACAAAATCTAATTTTGATGTTGATTCAATTGTCAATTCTGCGAGTGAATTAATGTACTTAGGTCAGATAAAAAAGATATTGTCATCTCAACTCAGAACTCCTGATGATGATTTTCTACGAGTCTTTATCTCTCGGATTTATGATGGGCAAATTACTCAAAAGGTCAAAGAACAATTTCTTCCTATTACTGTGAAAGCTTTTTCTCAATTCATTAATGATCAAGTTAATTCTCGTTTAAAATCTGCTTTAACACGCGAAACAGCATCAGAACAAGAAGACCAAGAAAAAATAGAGGTTATTGACGATAACGGTATTGTAACAACCGAAGAGGAAACAGAAGGTTTTAATATTATCAAAGCCATTATCAGAAAATATATTGACATCAATAGAGTTGTTGGAAGAGATACAAAAAGTTACTTTGGCATCCTCTATGATGATAATAATAGAAAGCCAATTTGTAGACTACATTTCAACCGATCTCAAAAGTATATAGAACTATTTAATAGTGAAAAAATTGGAACTCGATATCCTATTGATACATTAAATGATATTTTTAGCTTTGAAGATCAATTGGTTGCTACTGCTAAATCATACCTTGATTCTCTGCAAAAGGAGTAAATCAAGAACCACAAACAAAAATCCCGCTATTTAGCGGGATCTTCTTCCTATTAATCGCTAAGTAATTCTGATCTAACATCACAATCGTTTGTGGCATCAGTTCATAATCCTTATGCTAAATTATATTAAATCTTATATTATTAATTTGTAAAATCAAAAAAGCATTCCAAAACCTACTGACTGCTTTTCTTTGATATTTCTTAAACTTAGCAGATGAATAAATCTAGTAAATATTTTTTGAAGTCAATCATCGCAAGTTTAGTTTAAAGTTAACTTACAAGTCATTTAAATATTCAAAAAAATCTTCTAAAGTGCTCACATCTAGATCAATAACTTCTCTATAATATCGATACTTAATAAAATATTCCTCAATCATAAAAGTCGGAACCATGGCATAAGATGAATCCGTTGACATGATGTATGAAACTAGATTGTTTTTATATGCCAATATGAATATTTTTCTTGCTAGGTCTTTTACTTTTTCTAGATTTGGTAAGTGCTCCATTGGACCTTTTAAAATTCTATTCTTATAAGAATATCCAGAAGCATATAAATAGCATTTTTCATAATAATCGAATATTTGAATCCGATTTCTTAACTGAAAATATTGGCTTGGGTCCTTTAAATAGAGTAAAATTTCATTCTTTAAAATATGGGCTTTCTCAGCATAATGGTTAAATATTTCCCTAAGGGGAATATTATATCCAGACTCTCTCATCGCATTTCTATAACCAACCCATGAGTTGTTATCTGATTGCTGAGTATCGTAAGGATACATCAATAGATAGAGAGGAGGATAATCTGTTAAAGCAACGCACTCTTTAGTTAATGTTTCAATTTCATGAATCAGGTCATTTTTATTACCATCTTTTAGCGCATTTCCATGGGGCTTGCTAACCAAGAGGTTATCATCAGTTTGTTTAATATGATGAAAATCACTCAAAACTCTTGTTGTTACAAGTGCTGAGAGATGATGTTTTTTATAGAATAAATATATTTCAGTATCAACGTGATTTATTTTAGAATTTTCGGTGATTAGGTCTACGGAATAAGGCAAAGGAATAGAATAAGATAAAGAACTCGAGTAAGTAAAATAATAAGAAATTATTAAAGCAACTGTCATCAATCCATTCATCACAACTCCTTTATATTCTTGTACAAATTTGTATACCAAGTATGTGATGACTAATTAATACCAAAATTAATAAAATACAACATCATAACCATCATAGAAAGCGTTAGGAGTAAGAATAAATTCCGTATAGAAGGGGACGTTTTCAAGATATTATCTTTTACTCCATAAGCACTGATTAAGCCTACAATAAAGCAAAAGTAACTTCCTATGATTAAAGTAATCCCTATTTTATGATTTCCTAAAGCAATTAATAGTACGAAAATTGGGAAATTCAAACTTAAAAAAAGAGAGGGGAGATATAGGTCGCTTCTAGAATCATCACCAGCGATTAGTAATGCAACATTCATAAGTAATGAGAATATTAGCATAATAGTTGTTACTATTAAGATAGATTTATTTGTAATAGCTTCTTTTTTTACTCGTTTTATAATAATTCCGAAAACTAAACTAGTAATGAGAGTACAGCAAATCAGTATTATACTAATAAAGGACACGTCTTTTATTGACGATAATGAAATTATTGCTGCAGTAGACAATACAATTGATAATTGAGCCAATATAGGAAGATACAAAAACGTTATTGTATAAATGCTTTTGAGGACTCTATAGATAAATTTTGGTTTTCTATGACTCATGGGATCTCTACTCATAAAATGAACAGTGATATTTTACTATGCCTGAAGGTATTAAGCAATGTTTAGTAAAGGGTTTCGCCATAAAATACTCTTGAGGAACATCGGGGAAAATTAACTCTTTATGAGGATCAAATCCAAAACGTGAATAATAATCTGGATCTCCAAGAACAACGATGCCTTCAACATTCATCTCCTGTAACAAGGGGAATGCCTGTTGAATTAAAGATCGCCCGATCCCTTTTCGTTGATATTCAGGATGAACGGACATCGGGCCTAATCCTACCCATTGTGTCGGTTGATCATTGAGAGTAATCGGTGAAAATGCAATATGTCCAAGGATGCGATGACTATCTTCTGCAACCAATGAGAGCGTAAGTGCATTATCTTCCCTTAACTTATTAACGATGATCTGTTCAGTGGGCTCCGCACCGATGTCATGGTGAGGATGGTTTTTAAAAGCTAGATAGGTTAACTGCTCAATCTCTTTTTGATCGTGTCTACTTTCTGGGCGAATAATCATACTATTTCCTTGTGTTAACTATTTTGAATCACTTTAATTTGTACCCAAATAAAAGCCCTATAAAAATAGGGCTTTTAATCATAGTTATATTCCGACTATACAGATTGTTGCAGATAGTTTTCAAGTCCCATTGTTGAGATGAGTTCTTGCTGGGTTTCGATATGATCGATGTACTCTTCGCTTTCATCCATCATGTCTTCAAGAAGATCACGAGAGACATAATCCAATTGAGATTCACAATGTGCAATTGCATTTTGGAGTGCAGTGCGCTTATTGTATTCAAGCGTTAGATCACACTTTAAAATCTCAGGAACGGATTCGCCAATTAAAAGTTTACCGAGCTCTTGAAGGTTTGGAAGTCCTTCCAATAGCAAAATACGTGCAATTAATTCATCCGCTTCTTTCATATCATCAATCGATTTCTTAAAGACCGTTTTGCCTAAACTTTCAAAACCCCAGTTTTTTAGGATCTTTGCATGCAAAAAGTATTGATTGATAGAGATTAAATAGCATCCGAGCACTGTATTTAATTGCTGAATCACGGAACGATCAATTTTCATCGTTTCCTCCTTTTAATTAACCGAGTTGGCTTTGTAAGTAATTTTGGAGGGTAATGGAATCGATTAAACGTAACTGTTTTTCTAACCAGTGAGCATGATCTTCTTCGGTATCTTTAAGCTGTACAACAAGCATATCTCTTGTTACGTAATCTTGTTTTTCTTCACAAAGCGCAATTCCTTTTTTAAGCGCATCACGCACGTGTAATTCAAGATCTAGATCTTTTTGAAGCATTTCAGGACCGGTTGCCCAGATGTTTAATTGATCTGGCACC
>CAZBKP010000095.1:0-7143 GCA_964492525.1 uncultured Cardiobacteriales bacterium | reverse complement strand
TATCGGTACAAAGAACATCCATTGCCCCAAAGTTTTGAATCGCATTTAAGCGTTTTACGACAACTTTTTCTTTTGACATCGCAATAGAACCTTTTGCAAGATTTGCGCTGACAATCATCGGTAACATTTCAGGAGTTAAACCTACCGCGACTGCAAGTGCAAACATAAATGCCTCACTCCAGTCTCCTTTGCTAATGCCATTAATCAAAAAGACAATAGGAACCATGATCATCATAAAGCGGATCAATAGCAAACTCACACTATTTACACCACGATCAAATGCAGTTTGTGAGCGTGTGCCCACAATTGATTTAGCTAGAGAACCAAAATAGGTACTTTCTCCTGTCGCTACAACCATTGCTTTTGCTGTACCACTTACGACATTCGTTCCCATAAAACAAACATTTGACTGATCTAATACGGAATCTTTATCATCACCTAACTCAGTAGACACCTCTTCAAGTGCATTCTCATCCACTTTCTTTTGAGCAATATTGCCAAGTGTGTCATATTTTTCGACAGGTAAGGCTTCACCTGTTAATACGGCTTGGCTAATAAACAGATCTTTAGACTCTAATAATCTAACATCTGCAGGAACCATATCCCCTGCTGAAAGCATAATAATATCGCCTTTAACTAGCTCAGAAACAGGGACTTCACGGATTACACCACGATCTTTTGATTGATAACGACGCATGACAGTTGCCGTTGTTTTAACCATTGAACGAAGAGCTAATGCCGCTTTTTCGGAACGAAACTCCTGCCAAAATCTAAGTGCCGCACTTAATAAAATCATAGTCACGATGATAATCACACCGCTTAACTCAGTCTCCTCTCCTGCTTTTTTAGGAATCCAATAATCTGTTATAAAACTAATAGTCGCAAGAACTGCTAAAACTAAAATAAAAGGATTTTGAAAGGTTCTAAAGAGCTGAACTAAAAAGTGAGGAACTTGTTCTCTTGCCACTTCATTTGGACCATCTTCACCTAAACGACGTTCAGCGAGCTCTTCTGTGAGTCCTTCTAACGTTGATGAATATTTTGCCAATAGCGTTGGGATGGGTTTGTTGGCATCTTGAACTGCCTTAAGTTCGGAAATTTTCTTTCCATTTTTTTGTGTTGTGTGAGCGTTTTTACTGAAAACCATAGCGCTACTCCTTTACGTTGCATAAAGGACGATTACGAATATGCCCTTATGTCACTAACATAGGCAATGCCTCGCAATTTCCTTTACGGATTTTTTTCGATCTCTCATGACGCATAACGGGTGCACTCTAGCTTTTATCTGCGTCAAAATAAAAGCAGTGCTTAATCTCGGCTCTTCGTCCATGTCGAACTCCTAAAAATGAAAACGCAAAAGACAGTGAGATGAGACTCACCCATGCGAAAATGTAAATAAAAAAGAATTAACTTATATAGATAAGTTTAAAAAAGATAAAGAAAGCAAAACGTATATACACCTAAATGAATCCGCTGGATCCATATGTTGCCTCCTTTAAATAAGTTAATAACGTTGGCGATTATATAACCATAAATGCCTTTGTCAAGATTTTATGATCCTTTCCATAAAAAATCACGTTCAAAACCTCTCAGATGACTGCCATACTATGAAGATTCACTACAAATCAATTATTTTCAGGTCTTCATCTGATTATAGGTTATTCAATATTTTGATATAAGATTTTGCTTCTAGTGTACTATTTTCTTCTATGCTTATAGACTTTATGTATTCCATAGCTTTTTCATTATTTTCTACAAATTTATGAATGATTTCAGTATGATCTAAAATACCTATCTCACCTTTGGTTATTAAAATACAATGAAACTCTCTTGCAAATTCCGCATCAATTGGAAAAGGAGGCAAACCTCTCGGCACACCTAAAGTGACTTCATTTTTGTTATCTGCACTTACAGTATAATTGGCAATAAAATCATTGCTAGTCATGCCTCAAGCCAACATTTTGATCTCTGCCGTCATATCACATCAAAACTGCTACTATTGATTTTCTCGCAATATAACCATAGCGAGTATAAAGAATACTTCCTCTTTTAACAAAAACTTATCGATTCAGCCCAAAATAAAAAAGCCCACAGATGTGGGCTTTTAAGTGTATTGGATATTAATACTGTATTTAAATTATTTCTTTTTGTCTTTAACAGGAACTGCGACAAAGTAAGCATTGTTACCACGTTTTAATAATACACGCACAACACTTCCGGGTTTTACATTGCTAAGCGCCGTATTAAAATCGTTTACATTTTTGATATCAACCCCATTGATTTGAGAAATGATATCCCCTCGACGAATGCCCACATCTGCAGCAGGTCCTTCTGAAACAAGAGAAATCACTACGCCTTTACCACTGTTATCTTGAGTCATATCCTCAACCACAAGACCCAGTAGGTTATTTTGCGCATCTTGATTTTGAACGGCTAAGTCATCTCCTTCAACCGCCTTAATCTCAACTTTAATGTTTTTCTCTTTGCCATTACGCAATACTAAAACATCTGCTTTTTCATTGATCTTTGCTTTGCTGACAAGTACAGGTAATTCACTTGAGGATTTAATCGGTTGATCATTAAATTTTAAAATCACATCGCCCACTTTTAACTCTGATTTAGAGGCAGGACCATTGGGTACAATGCTCGAAATCAACGCACCTTGTGGTTTTTCCATCTTAAATGATTTTGCTAAATCTGCATTAACTTCTTGGATTTGAACACCTAACCATCCACGAACGACTTTACCCGTCTCTTTTAATTGAGCCACAACATCCATCGCAAGATCAATTGGAATTGCAAAACTTACACCCGCATAACTTCCTGTACGAGTATAGATTTGCGAATTAATCCCGATCACTTCACCTTGTGTATTAAATAGAGGACCTCCTGAGTTTCCAGGGTTAACAGCGGCATCTGTTTGGATAAATGGCGTATAGTTATCACTTGGCAAACTTCTACCTAATGAGCTGATAATTCCTTGAGTTGCCGTATAATCCAACCCAAACGGAGAGCCTACAGCCATTACCCACTGCCCTACTTTTAAATCGTTCACATTACCGATTTTTACGGCTGGAAGATCTTTAGCATCAATCTTTAATACTGCAACATCTGAGCGATCATCTTTACCAATCAATTTTGCTGGAAGTTCACGACGATCAGAAAGTTGAACCGTGATTTCATCTGCACCTTTAACAACATGTGCATTCGTTACGATAATTCCATCTTTCTCTACAATAAACCCTGAACCAGAACCTTGAATCACTCGCTCACGTGGTTGCTTTTGACGTTGACGAGGAGGTTCACCAAAGAAGAATCTAAAGGGATCTTCTTCATCAAAGAATGGGAATCCACCCCCCATTTGTACTTCTTCTTTTCCTTTAACTGTAATGCTTACAATTGAAGATTTATTCTGTTCAAATAACGTGCTCCAGTCTGGCAATGTTTGTGCCATGACCATATTCGTCAAAAAGAGTACAGCAACAACACATTGTACCCATGTTCTCTTTAACATTTTTTGCATATAACATTCTCCTTTAGTCATATTGATTGACTCCATCAAAGTGAGGGTTATTTTCTAGTTTTCAATGCAAAATAGTTATAGATAATGTAAATTTTAGGTAAATGAAATTACTCTGCAATCCGCTCAGCTTCTGCTAAATCCACGGAAACAAGACGTGAAACACCGGGTTCACTCATCGTCACACCGATTAAGGATTCGGCAATCGACATTGTTGTTTTATTATGGGTAATAAAGATAAACTGGACTTTATCACTCATCTCTTGGAGTAATTTTCCTAAGCGACGCACATTTGCCTCATCTAAAGGTGCATCCACCTCATCTAAAATACAGAAAGGTGCGGGATTTAAGTTGAAAATCGCGAATACAAGCGCAGCTGCCGTCAATGCTTTCTCTCCGCCTGAGAGAAGATGAATCGTTCCCGGCTTCTTACCTGGGGGACGCGCGATAATATTGACACCACTCACCAAGGCATCCTCACCTTTGAGCTCAAGATATGCCTCCCCACCACCAAAGAGCTGAGGGAATAATTTAGAAAAGTCTTGATTGACGGTATTAAAAGTATCCATAAAGCGCTCTTTCGTCTCTTTATCGATTTTACGAATTGCCTCTTCAAGCTCATCAAGCGCTTGGTTTAAATCTCGATCTTGCTCATCTAAATAGGTTTTACGTTCGCGCAGCGTTTTACACTCTTCAATAGCAATTAAGTTTACCGCTCCCATCCGATTTAATTTGTTTTGAACAGATTTTAAAAGCGACTCAATATTCTCTTCCTCAATGGATAGCATTTCTTGTGAAAGAGAGCATTTTTCATCCTCACTCAAAGTTTCCAAAAGTGCATCCCAACTCTCTTCGACATGCTCGGTATGCGTCTTATACTCTGCCTCTCGAACAATTAAAGATTGAATCATCTCTTTCTGGCTTGCAATATGGTTCTCTTGGGAGGTTTTTAGCTGCTCTTCTTGATTCAGTGTTTCTTGAAGTGACGCTACCGCGGTATTCAGCTCATTTTTTTCGATCTCTAATTCGCTGAGCGCCTCATTTGCTAAAATAAGGGATTCTTCTAATAAAGCACTCTCTTCATCGAGATGAAGCTCTTCTGACTTTTCTATTCGCTTTTGTAAAAGAACTTCCTGTTGTGTAATTAAACGCGCCTTGGCATTTCCATATTCTTTAATTTGATACTCTATTTGATCTAAGGCTCGCCGTTTTTCCATCACTTTTTGGGAGAGAGATTGGTAATGGGCTTCTTGCATTTTTTTCTGCGCAAATAGATTCTCTTGTTTTTCGGTTAAATCAGCGCTTTCAATCTGTTTTTCTTCCAATAAGAGAAGAACTTCTTCTAACTCCATTCTCTCTGTTTCGATCATTTCCTGACCGTTAAGATGCCCTTCTTTCAGCGTTTTTAATTGCGTTAATAATCGTGTTCGATTTTCCGTTTTATAGGCGTGCTCTTTTGTGAGCAACGAGAGCTTTTTCTCTAGTTCAATAATCTCTTGTTTCTCGCTCTCAATCTCTTTTTGGATGGAAGCGATCATTTGATTATTTATGATATTTTTCTCAGAAATTTCCTGTTTCTTCTCTTCAGATAATGCTCGAGTGGTTTCTAAAATATTCAACTCAGACTCAAGTTGACTCATCTCTTTTGCACGTTCTAATACCCCTTCTACCTCATTTTTACGATAAGGCAAAAACCAATCTTTACCATAAAGGTCGCCATTTTCTAAGACCAACCACTCATGAGGTTCGATTAGGAGTTGCTTCTGTTTAAGTTCATCCAAACTTTGCAAAATATAGACATGAGAAAGCAATGCCCCTAAGTTTAGATCGCTGTCTACATAATATCCCAAATGATTGGGCGTAAACTCATAGGTCTCTTGCCCAAGAACGTAGCCACCTGAATGTTGCGAGGTAGAGAGTGTGAGCCACTTCGAAAGTACAGACTCAACCGCAATTTGCCATTTAGGCTGAATCGCTAACGCACTGTATAGCGGCGTTACAACTTCTTCATCTTGTGCCACAAGTGCATTTTGCAAAAGTGCCAACGCACTCAAACGCCCTTCATACTCAGATGTTTTTCTTAAAGATTGATGAATCTCTTCTGTAATACGATTCAGCGTGTCATTAAGCTCGATGGCTTGCGCTTGATACGCCTCTTTAGAGGTGAGCTGAATTTCTAGTGCCTGCTGCTTTTCTGCAAGCGTTTCTTCTAAAACCACACGCTCACTTGAGAGATCATTTTGATCATCCAGTGCAATTAACTCTTCTTCCAATTTTTGAAGAAGCCCATCATTATTCACTTGTTGTGTTTCATGGTGTGCAATGCTATTTTTGGCAACATCTGCTTTTCGTTCAAGCCCATTCATCTCTATTTGCAACTGTTTCAGAGATTCTGATACCCCTTCATACTCTGACACAAATCGTTGTAAATCCTCTTGAGCGCTAGCAACGTCCTCATTCATAAGCTCAAATTCAGCGCTCATTTCAGACTGATTCACCATTAACGCATCCCATTCGCTCTCTTTTTGTGAAAGCTCTTCGGCAATCTGCTCTAATTGATCTGAAATCTCATGAATATCTGCTTCTGTCCTCGTTTTAAGCGTGGAGAGTGACTCAATTTTATGCTGAATTGTGAGCACTTCGGTCTTTCTTACATGAACCGCCTCATTTTTCTGAGTCAACAGCTCGCTCTTCTCCGCCCACTCACTTTTATGATGATTATATTTAATGACTAAATCATTATAAAAATTCACCGCATCATGAAACTCTTTTTGTAATGCTTCAATTCGTGTTTTTAATTGTGACTGCTCATCTTCCAGAGTCTCTTTGCGCTGTTTTAATGAGAGATACTGCAACATCCGCTCTTCTCGTTTTAGCACCTGATACTCTTCTGCTTTTTTCGCCTGTTGTTCAAGGACGTCTAATTGTTTACTGAGTTCTTCTCGTACATCAAGTAAGCGGAGTAAATTCGAGCGAGTGTGTTCAACCCTTGTTTCTGTTTCTCTACGTTGCTCTTTATATTTGGAGACACTTGCCGCTTCTTCAAAAACAAGTCTTAACTCATCAGGCTTTGACTCAACAATCCGAGAGATCATTCCCTGTTCAATGATGGCATAAGAACGAGAACCGAGCCCTGTTCCCAAAAAGATATCTGTAATATCTCTCCGTCTACAACGTGCACCATTCAAAAAATAACTACTCTGCCCTGAGCGATCTAGCACACGCTTAATACTTAGCTCGCTAAACGCCGCCCACTGCCCACCGATTTTCCCATCGCTATTATCAAAGACAAGTTCTATGCTCGCAAAACTGGATGCTTTTCGACTTGTCGCACCGCTAAAAATCACATCCGTCATAGATTCACCACGGAGTTGTTTTGCGGAGGATTCCCCCATAACCCAACGGATCGCATCTATAATATTCGATTTCCCACAGCCATTCGGACCGACAATTCCATTCAGTCTGCCAGTGAGTTCAAATACTGTATGATCCACGAAGGATTTAAATCCTGAGAGTTTAACTTTACTTAAGTACACGGATGTTATTGTTTAATTGAAAGGTTGAGTATTATCTATCCTATGATATCTAAACACAAGTACTCAAATAATACATATTGACTAAAA
>CAZBKP010000094.1:0-7177 GCA_964492525.1 uncultured Cardiobacteriales bacterium | reverse complement strand
TTTTATAGTCTAAATCATTATTATATCTATGGTAGACAACAGCAAAACCATTTTCAACCATTTTCAACCCTATATCTTCATTTTGATAAAAGAGTTTAGCGATAAATCTGTTATAGCGATCCTTTTCATAAAAAAATAGGGTGATATCAGATGATTTCACAAATTGTTGTAATGCTTTTTTTGAATTATTCCCCCAAGGAGATTGACCTAATTCAGGCGCGTCAATCCCCCAAAGTCGAATTGATAAAGGGCTATTTGAGTACTGAGGGCAATGGGCCTTAATGCTATCTCCATCGATAATGTGGACCAATTTACACTTTATTTTTTGTTGAAAAGGAATCTCAATTTTGTGTGATGGCGGTGCTTGAGTATTAAATGAAGCAATAAATATGGTAGCAAATAGCGAAATCGGTAAAAGTAACCAAGAGAAAGATCGGTTTCGCTTTAGTAAAAAACAAATTTTTTTATAGCAATAATTAAGTAGTCGAGTGATTACCAAGGCACAAAATATAATAATAGATGAAAGATAAGACAGGCGATTAAACCTGCAATGACATCATCAATCATAATTCCAAAACCACCTTTGACATGCTTATCAAAATAGCGAATCGGCCAAGGTTTAATGACATCAAAAATACGAAATAGAGTAAAACCAATCAAGATATTTATCCAAGAAGTTGGAATAAGGCTCATTGTAATGAAGTATCCGACAAACTCATCAATAACGATGCCACCATGATCATGTACATTAAGCTCTTGACTAGCTTTATGTGCAAAGTATGTTCCAAATATAAAAATAATAAGAACTATACCTAGATAGCCATAAAAAGGTAGGAATTGGAGGCAATACCACAATGGAATTGCGGCAATTGTACCAAATGTTCCAGGTGCAAAAGGCATACAACCTGAGCCAAATCCAGAGGCAATAAATTGAGCAGGGGTTCTTGTCGTGATTTTAGGAGATTTACTCATAATGATTTACGAAATAGTGTTGGCGATAAAACCTCAGCTCTTCAATAGACTCGCGAATATCATCCATTGCTTTATGGGTGTTCCTTTTTTGATATTGTGGGTCATTGGGATACCAACGTTTAATCATCTCTTTAAATGAGCTTACATCAATGTTTCTGTAATGGCAGTATTCATTAAGTGAAGGCATGTATTTTTTTAGGAATCGACGATCAGTGCCGATGCTATTTCCACAGAGAGGGGATGTGCCTTTAGGAATCCATTTCTGAATAAAGGAAAGAGTTGCTGTTTCGGCAGTTTTAACGGTGTAATTGCTTTCTTTAATTCTGTTGATAAGACCAGATTCGCCATGTGTTTGCTTATTCCAGTCATCCATTAGATTTAAAGTTGTATCAGAATGATGGATTGCAATGACAGGACCTTCTGCAACAAGATTAAGAGAAGCATCTGTAATAATAGATGCAATTTCTATAATGTGATGGGTATTTTCATCTAGCCCAGTCATTTCGAGATCTAGCCAGAATAGATGGTTAGTATGTTGCATGAGTATACTTTTGTTTTAGAACGAGCATGTATTTTACCATTAATAGCCGTATAATTGTACTATTGCAGGCAAATAGAGTTTATCAAAACAAAAAAAACCTCGCATTGACGAGGTTTTTTCTTTTTAATGAGTAAAAGTTAGCCTTTGTATTTACTCAAGACTACAGAAGCATTTGTTCCACCAAATCCAAAACTATTGCTCATAATATTATTAAGCTCTATATCGTTTATCGTTTTTCTTACAATAGGGAATGGCTCAAATTGAGGGTCAAGATTATCAATATGCTGGCTTGCAGGAATAAAGTTATTTTCCATCATGAGTAGAGAATAAATGACTTCATTAACACCTGCTGCACCAAGTGCATGCCCTGTTTGAGATTTTGTTGACGTGAGTTTAGGGAATTTATCACCAAAAACACGGCTTACCGCCATGATTTCAGGAGTATCACCCGCAGGCGTTGATGTCCCGTGTGCATTAATGTAGTCAATTGGGCCAGGTGCAGTTGCAATTGCTTGTTTCATACAACGTTCAGCGCCTTCACCACTTGGTGCAACCATATCGTAGCCATCTGAAGTTGCGCCATATCCTGTGATTTCAGCGTAGATTTTAGCGCCACGTTTTAATGCATGCTCTAACTCTTCTACAACAACAATTCCACCACCACCAGAAATGACAAATCCATCACGGTCACGATCATAGGGACGTGATGCTACTGAAGGCGTGCTATTAAATTTTGAAGAGAGTGCACCCATTGCATCAAACATTGCACTCATGAAAGGATGAAGTTCTTCACCTCCTCCTGCAAATACAATATCTTGTTTTCCAAGTTGGATCTGTTCAGTTGCATTACCAATACAGTGGGCTGATGTTGAACATGCAGAGCTAATGGAATAGTTAACACCTTTAATTTTGAAAGGTGTTGCCAAACAAGCAGATACGGTTGAGCCCATTGTGCGAGTAACCATATAAGGTCCCATGCGCTTCGTAGCACCTGTATTTTTTAAGCTATCAATTGCCTCAACTTGGCTACGCGTTGAAGCGCCGCCAGAACCTACAATTATTCCAGTTCTTTCATTAGATACAAGTTCTTCAGGAAGATTCGCGTCTTCAATTGCTTGCTTCATCGCAAGATAAGCATAAGATGCGGCATCTGCCATAAAACGGTGGACTTTTCGATCAATCAATTCAGATGGATTAATCCGAATGGCACCTTGTACATGTGAACGGAATCCTAAGTCTGCCATCTCTTGAGAAAATTCAATTCCTGATTTTCCTTCTTTTAAAGAAGTTAAAACCTCTTCTTTGTTATTACCGATGCTTGAGATGATTCCAATGCCTGTAATTACGACACGTCTCATTTAATGTCTCCTAAAGTCGTGTTAGAAATTTTCTGTTGAAGTAAATAGCCCAACTTTTAAATCTGAGCCATTATAAATAATTTTGTCGTCGACGGATAGTGTTGCATCTGCGATGCCCATCGTGAGCTTGCGTAAAATAACGCGTTTGATATGGATGTGGTAAGTTAATTTTTTTGCAGTTGGGAGCACTTGACCTGAGAATTTTACTTCACCTGCACCGAGAGCACGCCCTCTCCCTAAACCGCCTTTCCAACCTAAATAAAAACCTATAAGCTGCCACATAGCATCAAGTCCTAAGCACCCAGGCATAACATTGTCGCCTATAAAATGGCATGGAAAAAACCATAAGTCAGGATTGATATCAAGTTCTGCGATGATGAGCCCTTTGTCATGACTACCACCCTCTTCAGAGATATGAGTAATTCTATCAAACATCAACATTGGAGGCATGGGGAGTTGTGCGTTTCCTTCTCCAAAAAGATTTCCTTTTGCACACTCAATGAGCTCTTCTTTTGTATAACTTGATTGTTTTGTCACATCCAGTCCTTATGTAAAATAAAATTAAGTGGGCAATTATACTGTGTTAAGGGGTTTTATGAAAATGTTTTTGAAAGCATTGAAAAACGTATTCAGGCATGAGTGTATTTATATTATGACTCTCTGATTTTAGTGCAAGAACATTACTGCCGTACGGTTTTGATTGTTCAGGGTTCGTTGGGCCAAATAGAACAATAAGCGGCGCATTTAAATTTGCGCCTAAATGGGCAGCGCCTGTGTCATTACTTATAATTATAGAAGCATTCTCTAGCCATAGAGGAATCTCTAAAAGTGTGGTTTGGTTACAGAGGTTAACATAACGTACATCTTTTTCTGCAATGCAATTACACACATCCGTTTCATCTTTTGCGCCAATTAAAAAAATATGATTTATATTTGTATCAAATAGAAGTTTTCCAAATTCAAGAAAATGCTCAGTTGACCATCGTTTCTCAGGATGTTTAGGACTACATCCTGGAATGAAAACAGCAAAGCTTTCGTCGCAAATAATTTTGTTTTTTTTATCTATAATATTTTTTTTTACTTCAGGTGCTTGATAAAGCTTTGGTCCCTTAGGGTGAGACGATATTCCTATTAGAGACAGCATAGAAAAAAATTGATCGACGACATGAATAGGTGTTTTAGAAGGGTAGAGATCATAACAGAAATGTTTTTTTCTTCCGACGACAGTTGCTTTAGTAAATTTTAAACACTTTGCGAGTGCCAATAATAGGTGAGTCCTGTCGTTGTTTTGGAAGTCGAGAATGAGGTCATACTCCCCTAATTTGACCATTTTTAACCACTTAATAACCGCGCTTAATCCTTGTTTACGGATTGGAAATGAAATAATAGTGGTAATTCTCGAATCACTCTCAAATAAACGATGCCAAGGAGAAAGTGTGTTTAAATCAATTTGTGCGTTAGGGAAGGATTGAGCTATTGCTTCAAAAGTGCTACTTGCTAAGACACAATCTCCCATTGCGCTCCATTGGATGATTAATATCTTTTTAAAGGAATTAATAGACACTAGGTTCACCTTTAGGTCGAGTTTTAAATCGGCGATGTGCCCATAAATATTGATCAGGTGCCTCATTTATCCATGATTCGAATAAAGCGTTTAATCTTAGTGCATCATCTTGTGGATTAACCGAAGGAAATGTTTCTAATGGAGGGAGTATTTTAACGTGATAACGATTTCCTTTTCGGATACAGTAGTAGGGGAGAACTTTTGCATTCCCCAGTTTACTTAATGTGGATGTTGCAGTAATGGTTAATGCAGGAATATCAAAAAATGGAGCAAAACAGTGGTCTGTTCCGCCATAATTTTGATCTGGCGCATACCAAATGAGATTGCCATTTTTTAGGTGGCGAATAGTCTTTCTAATTTCATTTCGATTCACGGGAGGAAACTTGGATTGTTGCTCACGCATTTTAAACTGCGCATCTTCAAAATATTTATTTTTATGTTGGCGATACATCGCAACAAAAGGCGTCTGCAATGTAATTGCTCGAGCACCTAGCTCTAAATTACAAAAATGAATTGTTAGTAAAAGTGCGCCTTGTCCACTTTTTTTGAGTTGATCAAGGTGTTCTAATCCCTCATAGGTGAATAGTTGTTTAACTTGATTTTCTGGCTTCCACCATGCGGCTATCGTTTCGAAAATTGCCATTCCAAGAGATTTAAAATTGGCTTTTATTAGTGAGATTTGCTCATCTTTGGAAAGATTAGGGAAACAGAGCTGAATGTTAGTTGTAATAATGTGTCTGCGTCGTTTTGCCACATAGAAACCTATCGTGCCAACTAATTTACCAATTGATAGCAAAAAAGGCATCGGAAGATAGGCGATTTTGCATCCTATCCAAAATCCGAGCGCAATACATCCATCTTTGAATTTGTTGGGTTTGTGGTATTGCATGCAAAATTAGGAAACAATCGGCGGAATAAATTGAACCGCAGTATCCCAAGGTTGCTCAATCCAAGTGTCTTGTGGCACATCAATAACATTGAAATCGACTAAAGGCTTTCCATTTGGTTTCGCAAAAATAGTGACAAAATAAGCATTTGGATAAAGCTGGCGAATTAATTTTGCGGTATTCCCTGAGTCAACAAGATCATCGATAATGACATAGCCCTCTCCGCTATTATCAAGAGTAGGTTGTTTCAAAAGCTGCATATCTGTTTGTGTTTGATAATCGTGGTAGCTTGCAATACACACAGTGTCTACATTTCGGATATTTAACTCTCTTGCGACAATTGCAGCAGGGACAAGTCCGCCTCTACTGACCGCAATAATTCCTTTCCAAGCCTGTTTTTCGTGTAGATGGTGAGAAAGTGTTTTGCCATAAATTTGCACTAAATCCCATGTGACTAAATATTTTTTTGACATCTTTTGTCCCTGCGGTCTGAGGTTTTGGTAGAATGGCTCGTTATTATAAGTTTTTTTTTATTATTACACTAGACTAAAGCAATTATTATATTGTTCTAGTATGATTTTTAAGGTGTTTTTGTGAATAATCCTAAAATAGGTTTTGTGTCTTTAGGTTGCCCTAAAGCACTTGTTGATTCTGAGTATATTTTGACACAATTGAAAACGGAAGGGTATGAAATCGTTCCGGAATATAATAATGCAGATCTCGTAGTTGTGAATACCTGTGGCTTTATCGATTCCGCAATTCAAGAGAGCTTAGATGCGATAGGTGAAGCGCTGGATGAGAATGGGAAAGTGATTGTAACAGGGTGTTTGGGGGCTCAGTCAGATAAAATTCTTTCAAAGTATCCAAATGTTCTAAGTGTGACAGGTCCCCATGCTTTTCAAGAAGTCATGGCTGCTGTGCATACTCACTTGCCAAAACCGCATGATCCCTCTTCGGATCTTGTGCCTAAAGCGGGAATAAAACTTACTCCTAAACACTATGCGTATTTGAAAATATCTGAAGGATGTAATCAAAGTTGTACGTTTTGTATCATTCCATCAATGCGTGGAAAGTTACAATCTTATCCTGTCGAAAATGTGTTAACACAGGCGAAAAAGCTTGTCGAGTCTGGTGTAAAAGAGCTCTTAGTCGTAGCACAAGATACGAGTGCGTATGGTGTAGATGTTAAATATAAAATGGCATTTTGGGAGGGCCGACCTGTTAAAACAAACCTATTATCACTTTGTGAAATGCTCTCAACTTTAGGCGTTTGGGTGCGTTTGCATTATGTTTATCCCTATCCTCATGTGGATGATTTAATTCCTTTAATGAGAGATCGTAAAATCTTACCGTATCTAGATATTCCGATGCAACATGCGTCACCAAGAATCTTAAAAGCAATGAAGCGTCCTGCTAATAGTGAAAATATGCTTGCGAGGATTGAGAAGTGGCGAGAAATCTGTCCAGATATTACAATACGATCCACCTTCATTGTTGGGTTTCCAGGAGAAACAGAGGAAGAGTTTCAAATGCTTCTTGATTTTATAAAGGTCGCAAAGCTCGATCGAGTAGGTGCATTTATTTACTCACCCGTCGAGGGCGCAGCTGCAAATGATTTGGCTCCTCCTATACCGCTTAAAATCCAAGAAGATCGTCTTGAACGTTTTATGACGCTTCAAGCAGAGATATCTGCTCAAAAGCTTAAAGAAAAAGTGGGTGTGACGATGGATGTTCTTATAGATGAGTATATTGAAGATGAAAATGGAGATATATTTGCAGTAGCTAGATCTATCCATGATGCACCAGAAATTGATGGTATGATTTATATTGAAGATGCAGGGCAGAGTTTAGTAGG
>CAZBKP010000093.1:0-7182 GCA_964492525.1 uncultured Cardiobacteriales bacterium | reverse complement strand
TGTATTTACGACGTTTTATGAATAAGAAAAATAAAAAGTAATTGTGAGTTGAATTGAAATGAAAATTCTAATATTAGGCTCAAAAGGCCAAGTTGGCTGGGAATTACAACGTTCATTGTCTTCATTAGGAGATATTGTTGCAGTTGACCGAGAAGAGCTTGATTTATGTGATTTAAATAAGACTGAACAATTTATTTTGGATCTTTCTCCAAATATTATTGTGAATGCGGCTGCTTATACTGCAGTGGATAATGCAGAAACAGATCAAGCAACAGCAATGGTATTAAATCATGCATTGCCAGCGCAACTTGCAAAGATTGTAAAAAAAATAGAAGCGCTACTAATACACTATTCTACGGATTACGTTTATAGTGGCATTGGGGATGAACCACATATGGAATCATTAGATCATAATCCCCTTAATTTTTATGGAAAAACGAAAGCAGAAGGAGATGAAATAATCTCATGTTCTGGGTGTCGCCATTTTATTTTTAGGACAAGTTGGGTATATAGCGCTAGGCAGACTAATTTTGTCAAGACTATGATGAAATTGGCACAAACAAAAGAAGAACTACATATTATTAATGACCAAATTGGTGCGCCAACAAGTGCCGAATTGATAGCAGATGTAACAGCAATAGTGATTTATAGGCAGTTGACTAAAAATATTCCTTTTGGCGTTTATCACTTAGTGTCAGATGGGTATGCTTCGTGGTACGAATTTACAACATTTATCGTAAAAATTATGAATGAATTAGGTGTCCCGCTCTCAGTGAAAAAGGTAATGCCTATATTGACGTCTGAATATCCGACCAAAGCACTACGCCCTTTAAATTCAAGACTGACGCATGATAAAATTGAAAGTGTACTTGGGATTAAAATGCCTCATTGGCAAAATGGCGTAAAGCGAGTAGTTGAAGAATTAGTAAATAAATAGGTTTATGATATGAACAAACGAAAAGGAATCATTCTTGCAGGTGGATCAGGAACACGCTTGCACCCATTAACACTCGGTGTCTCAAAACAATTGCTTCCTATATATGATAAGCCAATGATTTATTATCCATTGTCTGTATTAATGTTATCGGGAATACAAGATATTCTAATTATTTCAACACCTGATGATTTACCAAATTACAAAAAGCTTTTAGGAGATGGTACTCAGTTTGGCATTAATTTACAGTATGCAGAGCAACCATCACCAGATGGATTAGCTCAAGCATTTTTGATTGGGGAAAACTTTATTGGAAATAGTCAATGTGCTCTAATTCTAGGCGATAATATATTTTATGGACAGTCATTTTCAAAAACATTGAAAAATGCAAATGATCGCACAGAGGGCGCAACTGTATTTGGTTATCATGTTACAGATCCTGAACGATTTGGTGTCGTTGAATTTGATGCTGATGGAAAGGCACTTAGTATTGAAGAAAAGCCACAAAAACCGAAGTCATCTTATGCAGTTACAGGATTATACTTTTACGATAATGATGTGATTGAGATTGCAAAGAATATCAAGCCTTCAGCTAGAGGTGAATTAGAAATCACAGATGTAAATCGTGTCTATTTAGATAATAGTAAATTGAATGTTGAATTATTAGGTAGAGGATTTGCGTGGCTAGATACAGGAACACATGAGTCTCTAATTGAGGCGGGATCTTTTGTCCATACGGTTGAAAAACGTCAAGGTTTTAAGGTCGCTTGCCTAGAGGAAATTGCATATAATGCTGGTTGGTTGACACAACAGGCTCTCCAAAGACAAGGAGAGTTATTGAGTAAAACAGGTTATGGCCAATATTTGCTAGGCTTATTAGAATAATAAAGGTAAGTATGGAAATTGTAGAAACAAACATTCATGATGCAAAAATTATTCTTCCACGTGTCTTTGGTGATGAGCGAGGATTTTTTCTTGAAACATTTCAAAAAAAACGGTATGAAGAAGCTGGAATATATTATGATTTTGTACAAGATAACCATTCTCAGTCATGTAAAGGTGTATTGAGAGGGTTGCATTTTCAAAAGAAAAATCCGCAGGGCAAGTTAGTTCGAGTTGTTCGTGGCGAAGTATTTGATGTTGCAGTCGATATTAGAAAAGATTCGCCAACATATGGACAATGGGAAGGTGTCATTCTATCGGAAGAAAATAAAAAGCAGTTTTGGGTTCCACCTGGCCTTGCACACGGTTTTTTAGTACTATCTGAACGTGCGGATTTTGAGTACAAATGCACAGAATACTATGACCCTACAGATGAAGGATGTATCATTTGGGATGATCCTGATATTGATATTAATTGGCCCTTTAAAGAGTCTCTGATTATTTCTGAAAAAGATCTAAAAGGACAACGATTCCAGTCACTTTAATTTTGAATTTGATAAAGGCCAATATTTATATTGGTCTTTATTTTTTATTTACAAAATAAAAACACTCTTTTTACATTTTTTGATTAGAATAGCGACAAAATACATTTTCTGGATATAATTAGATGATTAAAAGAAGTGCTCGATTAATACTTTTATTCGCATTAATATTTATTCCTAGTACAATTTATGCAAATAAAACTGTTTCGGTTGAAATTGCCTCAACTCAAGAAGAAGAAAAAGTTGAAAGTGTGAATGCAATTGGAACACTTTTACCCTATGAGAGTATTGTTATTCGACCTGAAGTTTCAGGTAAAATAGAAACAATAGGCTTCGAAGAAGGACAAACTGTTGAGAAATCACAAATATTGATTACTTTCGATCATAGAACTCAGGAAGCTAAGGTTAAAAATGCACAAGCAAACTTCGTGAATGCAAAGCAGATCATGGAAAGACTAAAGGCGGCAAAAGGCAGTTCAAGTGCGCAACAGTTAGATGCTGCAGAAGCCAATCTTCTGAAAGCCGAAGCAGAACTTGAAATGGCTCAGGTTGAGCTTGATCGTATGACAATAAAAGCGCCTTTCTCAGGGCGAATTGGTTTACGCAACTTCGATGTAGGGAGCTATGTTCAAACAGGGATTGACCTTGTGAATTTGATGAATATTGACCGATTGAAATTAGAGTTTAATCTTCCAGAGTATTTGGCACATACAATTGCAGTAGGACAACCTGTTCAATTTATTGTAGATAATTACCCCAAAAAAATATTTGCGGGGGATGTCTATGCATTAAGTCCTGAAATAGAAAAGGAGGGGCGTTCTTTAGTTGTTAGAGCGCTATATGATAATCAAGACCATGTGCTACTACCAGGAATGTTTGCTCGTATTTCACTTAGAATTCCACTCGGATATAACGTCATTATGATTCCAGAGGAAGCACTTTTCTCTTCAGAAGGAAAACAGTTTGTCTATAAAGTCATTCAAAATGAGAATGGTGAGCTTATCTCAAAATTAACAGAGGTAATGATTGGGGATAGAAATAGTTTTTCTGTTGAAATTATTCGTGGATTAGAGAAAGGAGATATTGTCGTAAAGGCAGGGCAAGCACGTATTAGTGATGGAAGTCTTATTAAAGATGTTAATCAAAAGCGTGCGGATACAAAGTCATAAATTATGAAGCTCTCTGATATATCCATTCAGCGCCCAGTCCTTGCAACTGTCATTAATATACTTGTTATTCTTCTTGGTATTGTAGGGTTATTTCGTCTTAGTATTCGTGAATATCCAAATATAGATGTTCCTGTTATCAGCATCCGAACAAGCTACAGTGGTGCAAGTCCTGAAATTATGGAGACCCAAGTTACAAAAGCGATAGAAGATGCAGTAACAAGTATAGATGGGATTGATTTCATTACATCTGTTTCTCGTAGAGGATTGTCTTTTGTTAATATTACGTTCAAACCTTCAAAAAATATTGAGGAAGCTGCAAATGATGTTCGTGATAGGGTATCGCGTGCAAAATATGCACTACCTGATGATGTTGATGAGCCAATTATTAATAAAAGCGATTCTGATGCAGATGCAATTATGGTGCTTTCGCTCTCAAGTGATACGCTCTCTTCAATAGAATTAACGAAACTCGTTGAAAATAATATTAAACCTCAAATCGAGCTTTTAGAAGGTATTTCCAATTTAGAAATTTGGGGCGCACGTGATCCTGTGATGCGGATCTGGCTTGATACAGAGAAGATGTCTGCCTATGATATTGCAATTACGGACATTGAAAATGCTTTAAAAGCACAAAATGTTGAAATACCTGCGGGAACGATTAAAAGTGAAGCAAAAGAGTTTTCTATTGTGGCACAAACAGATTTAAATACTGTTGATGAATTTTCTAATGTTATTTTGAAAGTAACAAATAAAAGTGGGGAAGGGAATCAACATATTGTTCGTTTAGGTGATGTCGCAAATATTGAGCTAGGTGGAATTGAGGAGAGTTCAAGGCCACGGATGAATGGGAAACGTGGTGTGGGGATTGGTGTTATTAAACAATCAGTTGCGAATCCACTTACAATCTCATCAGAAATTAGAAATATTTTGCCTAAAATCCAGCAGACACTTCCAAGTGAGGTCTCTCTTGAAGTGAGTTCAGATGGCTCTGTATTTATTAATAAATCATTAAAATCGGTCTATTCTACAATTATTGAAGCACTTGTCTTTGTCGGAGTGATCATCTTCATTTTCTTGAGAGATTGGCGAGCGACAATTATTCCCATGATTACAGTGCCAATCTCTTTAGTGGGCACATTATTTGTAATGTATCTTTTGGGATATTCCATTAATACCTTAACATTGCTTGCTTTTGTACTTGCAATTGGTTTGGTGGTCGATGATGCTATTGTGATGTTGGAGAATATTCATAGGCATATTGAAGAAGGTGTTTCACCCATTCGTGCTGCATTTATGGGATCCAAAGAGATTGGAATGGCAATAGTTGCGATGACAATTACTTTAGCCGCGGTATTTTTACCGCTTACGTTTACTGAAGGACGAATTGGTAAACTATTTGTAGAATTTGCTGTTACGCTCTCGATTACTGTATTAATCTCAGGTCTAACCGCATTAACTTTATCTCCAATGATGTGTTCTCGCTTGCTTAAGCATAAGCCTCATAACGGAAAATTATTCAATTTAATTGAGAATGGATTAAATGGATTAACGCGAATTTATGTCACCTGTTTAATGGGGATTTTTAAGGTTAAAAGTTTAGTTCTAATTTTGATAGTCTGTGTCCTTGGGGGAAGTTATTATCTTTTTATCCAGTTGCCTAAGAGTCTTTCTCCTATTGAAGATCGCGGATTTATTCGTGTTAGTGCAATTTCACCCGAAGGATCTACTGTAGATTTTACAGATCGGTATTTTACTGAAGCAGAAGAGTTGATTTTAAAAGAGATTGAAGGGGCAACGCTCTTTGTGGTTTCAGGAGTTGCATCAGGAGGTATTGCAAATATTATGCTACCTGATTGGGATGAGCGAAGTGAGTCTCAAATGAGCACTGTAAATCGATTAAATCAGCAGTTTAAAGATATTGCGCTTGGCTTACGTGTATTTGCGAGTAATCCTCAATCTTTAGGTCAAGGCGGACGCTCAAAAGAGGTTGAGATCGTTGTGCGATCAACTTCAACCTTTGAAGCATTAGATCAATCAGTGACGGAAATCATGAAAATTCTTAATGAAAATCCGAAATTGGTGACACCGGAACATAGTTTGCGTTTAAACACGCCTCAGCTTGAAGTTGATGTGGATCGAGAGAAATTGGCACTTTTGGGTGTGGATGTAAATGTCGTAGGAAGAGCATTAGAAACAGCTTTAGGTGGGCGAAATATTACCCGTTTTAAAGAAGGATCGGAGCAGTACAATGTTCTTGTTCAGGTCGATCCTGCGAAACGCAATCAACCTAATAGCTTAAAAGATATTTATGTTAAAACAAATACTAATCAAATGATCCCGCTGTCAACCTTTGTAAAAATTCGAGAGACGATCGCACCACAAAATTTACAACATTTTAATAAACTTCGCGCAGTTACATTATCGGCAAATCTTGCAGAAGGAGTCTCTCAAGGAGAAGGAATTAAAATTGTTGAAGATGCAATACGAACAGTAATCCCTGATGCAATGCTTGATTATACAGGTTCTGCTCGAGAGTTTATTTCGTCAGGGAATGCGATGGTTGTTGTATTTTTACTCGCTCTAGTTTTTATCTATTTGGTGTTGGCAGCACAATTTGAATCGTGGATAGATCCTTTTATTATTTTGATAAGTGTTCCTCTTGCTGGACTAGGAGCATTAGGAGCCCTATATTTGACTGGAAACTCTATTAATATTTATAGTCAAATTGGGCTTGTCACACTCGTTGGATTAATTACGAAACATGGTATTTTACTTGTCGAGTTTGCAAATCAGCTTCAAGATACTGGCAAAAATAGAGTTGATGCTGTAATAGAATCTGCAACATTAAGACTTCGCCCAATTTTAATGACGACAGGTGCGATGGTGCTTGGAAGTGTTCCACTAGCGTTAGCAACAGGAGCAGGCGCAGAATCTAGATCGACTATCGGTTGGGTTATTGTGGGAGGGTTGTCAATTGGTACTATCCTCACACTTATCGTTGTACCTACGATTTATCTTCTGATCAGTCGACATCAACGATTCGAAAATGCTTTTGAAAAATAAGACTAATCTCTACGGATAAGGCTCAAAAATTCTGCACGTGTTGCGTGTTTTTCACGAAATGCACCTAGCATTGCAGAGGTTACCATGCTTGAGTTTTGCTTCTCAACGCCTCGCATCATCATGCACATGTGCTGTGCTTCAATAACAACCGCTACGCCAATTGCACCGGTAACTTCTTGGACTGCATTTGCAATTTGAGAGGTTAATTCTTCTTGAATTTGTAGGCGGCGTGCGAACATATCAACGATTCGTGCCACTTTGGAAAGACCTAATACCTTACCATTAGGAAGATACGCTACATGCGCTTTTCCTATGAAAGGAAGGAGGTGATGTTCGCATAATGAATAAAGCTCGATATTTTTGACAAGTACCATCTCTTCACTATTTGATGTAAAAATTGCGCCACCCACGACTTCTTCGAGCGTTTGTTCATATCCACGACATAGATATTTCATCGCTTTTGCGGCGCGTTTTGGGGTATCTACTAAACCTTCACGCTCAGGATTCTCACCGTTGGATAATAAAATTTCACGATATGATTTTTATATAGACATAGTCATCCAACGCAATTACAAAAGACTCAAACGTGTGT
>CAZBKP010000092.1:0-7199 GCA_964492525.1 uncultured Cardiobacteriales bacterium | reverse complement strand
TTAGAGAGCGTTGCAACATAATCTGCTTTCCAACTAAATCCTCCTGTTAAATATGAAAGCTGTAACTTATTATCATTTTGGCTTGGGCTATTTAATAATACGGATAACGTTGGGCGTTCTTTTAAGCCTTCTGGAATCGTTTTATAGGCAAAGTTATGGATATTACCGACTTCAATTCGATCTGCATATTTAAGAACAGGTTGCCCATTATTCGCTAAGAGTTTTGCACTTTCTCGCTTCTCTTCGCCTGTTTTTGAATTTGTGGTAATCACATAAATTTCCTGACCAATTGCCTTATTTAAAAGTGCTTGAGGAGAGAGAAGATCGTAGTCAAAATTTTGCTCAATCACACTAAATTTAGAATCACTTAAGGACGTCATCAATGCCGTTTCTGGACGAATTTGTGCGGAAACATCCAAAAGTTCAACGGAATTAAGTCCTGATTTTAACGGTAATAAACGAACTTCATTAATGAGTGCGAGTGAATCGTTATAGATTGTAATCGCGAGTGATTCACGATCACTTTCACTACTGATAAATGAACTGGTTGTTTGTGAATATGCGTTGCTATACAAAATGAGAGATAATGTTAATATTCCTTTTTTTATCACAATGCTTTACCTCATGAAATTTGAATTTTATTAATAATATCATAATAATGTTGGAGCGCTTTTAACCCTTAGAACTTTTAGTATTGTACTGAAATTGATTATAAATTAATTAGAGAGAATGATATGGCAACTCATAAAAAATCGTGCCTTTTAGGGATGGGATTGTTTGTTTTTACGCTATCAATTGGAATGGTGAGCGCAAATATTGCCGAAAATAAAACTCGATCTGAACCTATCCGTCCTATAGAACAAAAAAATAATGCTGACGCTAAGAAAGCAGAGTTAGGGAAAAAATTATGGTTTGATTCTCGTCTTTCGAAATCAGGTTTTATCTCTTGTAATTCTTGCCATAATTTAAGTATGGGAGGATCGGATAATCTTCCTACATCTATAGGGCATAATTGGCAAGAAGGACCTATAAATTCACCGACTGTTTTTAATTCGAGTTTAAATTTTGTTCAATTTTGGGATGGCAGAGCAAAGACTTTAAAGGAGCAGGCTGGAGGACCAATAGCAAATCCTAAAGAAATGGCTTCAGATCATGATTTGGTGGTAAATGTTATTGCATCTATTCCTGGATATGTGAATGAATTTGAGAGCATATATGGAAAAAAAGAAATTGATATCGATATGATTACAGATGCAATTGCAAATTTTGAAGAGACATTAATTACGCCAAATTCTCGATTTGACCAATGGTTAAATGGGAATGACAATGCGATAACTCAAGATGAGTTGGAGGGGTACCAACTTTTTAAAAGAAGTGGTTGTATAGCTTGCCATCACGGAGAGGGAATAGGCGGTTCAAGTTTTCAGAAAATGGGGCTTTTAGAAGAGTATAAAACAACAAATTTAGCAAAAGGACTTGCCGATTTCACTGGTAAACAGAGTGATGAAATGATGTTCAAAGTTCCAACGCTTAGGAATTTAGAACTTACATATCCCTATTTTCATGATGGGAGAGTCAATACAATGGAAGAAGCTACAAAAATCATGGGAAAAATTCAGTTAGGGAAGGAATTTTCGGATGAAGAAGTGGAGAAAATTGTTGAATTCTACCGCACATTAACGGGAGAACAACCTCAAATTATTCTCCCGATACTTCCTCCTTCAACAAAGGCAACTCCGTTACCTAAGCCTTTTGATAAATAGTGTGAAACTAACTTAAATCTGACAATGCTTCAATGACTTCAGAGAGTTTTGTTACAGAGATGATCGTAAAACCGTTAGGTGCTTTTTTAGGTGCGTTCCCCTTAGGAACAATTGCTTTTTTGAAGCCATGTTTAAAGGCTTCTTTTAGACGATCTTCTCCATGCGGAATTGGGCGAATTTCACCTGAAAGTCCAACTTCTCCAAAAATAATTAAATCACTAGGTAAGATCTTATTTTTAAAACTAGAGTAGGTTGCTGCGATCACCGCAAGATCAGAGGCTGTTTCGCTTACTTTAACGCCACCAACCGCATTGACATACACATCTTGATCCGCCATAGAGATGCCAACATGGCGATGCAATACCGCAAGAAGCATGGTTAAGCGGTTTTGCTCAATCCCTAAGGTCACTCGTCTAGGATAGTTTCCAAATGACTGATCGACAAGCGCTTGTATTTCAACCAAGAGAGGGCGAGTTCCTTCTTTTGTAACCATTATTACGCTTCCCGCACTTGGTTCATCATACCGAGAGAGAAAAATCGCAGAAGGATTATTAACCTCTTTTAACCCATGATCACTCATGGCAAAAATGCCTAATTCATTTACAGGTCCAAAACGGTTTTTACAAGCACGCATGACTCTAAAGCGAGAACCGACTTCGCCTTCAAAGTAGAGAACAGAATCAACCATATGTTCAAGGACTCTAGGTCCTGCAATTGCTCCCTCTTTAGTCACATGACCGACAAGAAAAATCGCGGTATTCGTACGTTTCGCATAACGCGTCAAAAGTGCAGCGCTCTCTCTTACCTGAGCGACATTACCGGGGGCTGAATTTAAATGCTCTGTAAAAATGGTTTGAATTGAGTCAATCACCATGATTTGAGGCTGTAACTCGCCTGCAATCGCGATAATCTTTTCTACAGATGTTTCAGAGAGAAGTTGTAATTCGCTATTTTGAAGCCCAAGTCGCTCAGCACGAAGGGCAATTTGGCTCGGTGACTCTTCACCTGTCACATATAAAACATTGGCAGTACGACTTAGATGCACCATGGTTTGAAGGAGAATAGTAGACTTTCCAATACCGGGATCTCCGCCGATCAAAACGACAGAACCTGTAACAAGTCCACCCCCTAAAACACGGTCAAGCTCATTGAGTCCAGTATGATAGCGCTGATGTGTCTCTTTTTCGACACGATTTAACGTTTGAATGATTTGCGAGCCTGCGGTTCCTGCATAACCCGATAAGCGTGCAGATACAGTGGGTGTTTTCTCCACAATCATCTCTTCTAACGTATTCCACTCTCCGCAATCGAGACATTGCCCTGACCATTTTTGTGAAAGGGCGCCACAGTCTCGACACACATACTGTTTTTTTACTTTACTCATGATGCTATTTTTATAGTCCTAGTTTTAAACTTGCTTCAATAAAGTCATCTAAATCACCATCTAGAACAGCTTGAGTATTTCCAACTTCATGGCCTGTTCTTAAATCTTTAATACGGGATTGATCCAAAACATAAGATCTGATTTGGCTTCCCCAGCCGACATCAAGCTTTGTATCTTCGATCGCATCACTTGCAGAGCGTCTTTTTTGGAGCTCTAGCTCATAGAGTTTTGAACGAAGTTGATTCATCGCCGCCGCTTTATTGATGTGTTGAGAGCGATCATTTTGGCTTTGCGTCACAATTCCTGTAGGAAGATGAGTAATTCGGACTGCGGACTCTGTTTTATTTACGTGCTGACCACCGGCACCTGAGGCTCTATAAACATCGATTCTAAGGTCGGCAGGATTAATTTCTATTTCGATATTTTCATCAATTTCAGGCGATACAAACACTGAGCAAAAAGAAGTATGGCGTTTGTTACTTGAATCAAAGGGTGATTTTCTTACAAGACGGTGAATTCCTGTTTCCGTACGCAGCCAACCGTAGGCATAGTCGCCCTCAAATTTAATGGTCGCTGATTTTAATCCCGCAACATCCCCTGCAGTTTCATCTAAAATTTCTGTTTTAAAGCCTTTATCTTCCCCCCAACGAAGATACATTCTCATCACCATCGATGCCCAATCTTGAGCTTCCGTGCCTCCTGCTCCCGATTGGATATCGAGAAAAGCATTGTTAGCATCAAGCTCACCCGAGAACATTCGATGAAACTCTAGCGTGGCAATCTCTTTTTCAAAAAGATTGAGATCGTCTATTACAGCAACCAAAGTCTCTTCATCATTTTCCTCTTTGCAGAGATCAAGGAGGTCTTTAGTGTCTTTGATTTGAGGGGTGATTTTATGAATAACATCGACAATGGATTCAAGTTGAGAGCGCTCTTTTCCGAGTTTTTGCGCATATTCAGGGTCGTTCCAAATCTCTGGGTTCTCAAGCTCCATTAAAACTTCTGTTAAGCGTTCTGACTTTGTATCAAAGTCAAAGATACCCCCTAAGTGCCTCAATGCGGTTGAGGAGATCATCAATTTTGAGATAGTATTGATTTAATTCCATGGTAAGCCTATAAATTTAGCAAATAAAAAAAGTAGAAGAACGATTTCTCCTACTTTTGAGAAACTATGCTAATTGTATATTAAATATTTTTTTCGATAAAGTCAGTGAGCTGAGCTTTTGAAAGTGCACCAATATGTTGAGCATGCACTTGACCATTTTTGAAGATCATTAAAGTTGGAATACTACGAATTCCAAACTTCATGGATACCGCTTGATTATTTTGCACATCAAATTTTACAACTTTAAGTTTACCTTGATAAGTCGCTGCTGCCTCTTCGATAATCGGTGCAATCATTTTACAAGGCCCACACCATTCTGCCCAAAAGTCAACAAGCACAGGTAAGTCAGATTGGATGACATCGGCATCAAAAGAGGCATCGGTTGCATTCGTATAGTGGCTCATAATTAAAAATCCTTTAAAAAGTTAATAATGACGCTTGGAATTTTAAGCGTAAAGTTTGATAATGTAATATTTAAACTGAATTTGAATCAAATGACAAGGCGAGGGTAATTTATACTTTTAAACTCACTTGTAAAATAAATTTATAGCATTTCACAAAGGTTAATGATTATATGGGCAATCCCAATTTAACAACAGTATCTTTTAAGTCTCTTCCTCTTGATGAGTCTTTACAAGAAGCATTAGAAGACAATCTATATACAGAGTGTACTCCAATTCAATCGCTTTGCTTGCCACTTTTGCTTGCAGGAAAAGATGTTGTAGGGCAAGCACAAACAGGTACAGGGAAAACAGCAACCTTCCTTTTAGCCACGCTTCACAGATTAATGACAGTCCCCGTTTTAGAAGGGAAAAAAGGTCCTTTTGCGATCATTATGGCTCCAACGCGTGAGCTTGCTCTCCAAATACATTCAGATGCAGAAATGTTAGGGTGCTATACAGGTCTAAAATTCAGTTGCATCTATGGCGGAACAGGGTATGAGAAACAGCGCAAAGAACTTGCGGACGATGCGGATGTTGTGATCGGCACGGTAGGAAGAATTCTCGACTTCTTTAAGCAAGGCGAACTCTCTTTAGAGAATATTGAAGTCGTGGTTCTTGATGAAGCGGATCGCATGTTTGATTTAGGGTTTATTGCAGATATTCGCTATCTTTATAAAAAAATGCCCTCTGTAGAAAAAAGACAAAATATGCTATTTTCAGCAACCTTTTCCGAAAGGGTGCTTGAGCTTGCCTATGAGCATATGAATTCACCTGAAAAAATTCAGATCGAATCAGACAATATCACTGCCGATAAAGTCGCTCAGTATATGATCCATATCTCTTCTGATGATAAACTAAAACTTCTTTTTGGCGTGTTAGAGAGAGAGAAACCGCAACGTACAATTATTTTTGTAAATACAAAGCGGAGTGCGGAAGAGATCTCTAAATATTTGACCGCGAACCAATATAAAAATGGTGTACTTTCGGGCGATATTCCGCAGAATAAACGTGAGCGTTTATTGGAATCCTTCAAAGAAGGGAAAATCTCTATCATGGTCGCAACAGATGTTGCTGCAAGAGGGCTTCATATTCCCGATGTGACGCATGTGATCAATTATGATCTTCCTCAAGATCGTGAAGATTATGTTCACCGTATAGGGCGTACTGCAAGAGCAGGAGAAGCTGGCGTTGCGATTAGCTTTGCTTGTGAAGAATTTGTCTACTCTCTTCCTGACATTGAAGAGTATATTGAGATGAAGATTCCTGTCATTAACCTTGTAGATGAATTGCTTGTGACCCCAAAATCACCCTATGCACGCAAACAAAAGCGTGAGACAA
This sequence comes from uncultured Cardiobacteriales bacterium, assembly GCA_964492525.1. GTDB lineage: Bacteria > Pseudomonadota > Gammaproteobacteria > Cardiobacteriales > Wohlfahrtiimonadaceae > Wohlfahrtiimonas. The sequence goes on along the minus strand of CAZBKP010000092.1, from coordinate 1,166 downwards.
GTGAAGTTCAAAATAGTGATGATTCATCTTCAAATGATGTAAAAATTGAAATTGAAGATCAATCGAATGACTTAGAAGCCGAAAATACTGAGTCAAATAATGATGAAAATAATCAAGTCCATTCTCATGAAGCACGAGCTCCAAAATCTCGAAGAGGGCCTTATTCACGGGCTAAGAAATCAAATCGTAATTTTAGGCCTCGCCGTAACAATACTCAAGGACAGTCGGATTCAAATTCAAATGGGGGTGAATAAGATGCATTTTAAGTGGATTGTTTCTTTATTTGTATCTTTTTCACTTTACGGATGCGCGAGTGCCCCTGTTCCTGAAGATCAAAAAGCTGCATTTCAAGGAAGTGGTGAAGTGACAACCGTTGTGATGACGGATGATCACTATCAAGAAGTCTCAGTAAAAGCCCCCAATGGTTTAGTCGTTGTAATGCTAAAGGAACCCATTGAAGTCTTTCCAGGGCAAGAGGTTAAGGTAGATCGAAAAAGCGGTGGTTTTGGAACCATTACCGTAAAATGATGACACCTTTAAATCTCCCTGAATTAACTGAAGAAGAGCGCCGACAAAGCGCTCTTTTAACAGAGGATATTAAAAATTTAATCGTGCAAAATGGAGGTTCGCTCCCTTTTTCTGATTACTTTAGCACTGCGCTGTACCATCCGAAATGGGGATATTATACAAGCCATCGTCCAAAGTTTGGAGCAGAGGGTGATTTTATTACAGCACCGCTTATTTCTCCTTTTTTTTCCTATTGTTTGGCGAATCAAATTCATGAGGTGATTTTAGAGTTAGCCCATCCCATAGTGGTTGAATTAGGTGCAGGACTCGGTGTGATGGCCTCTGATATCATCAGTCGACTCAAAGTTTTAGATGCACTTCCTGACTATTACTACATACTTGAGGCTTCTTCTTCGCTCCAAAAGGAACAGCGTCACTATTTATCAGAGAAGCATCCCGATTATATTGATCGCATTGTTTGGATTGATGCTCCTATAGCGCACGAATGGGAAGGCGTATTACTAGCCAATGAAGTCCTAGATGCATTGCCTATAGAGCGCTTTATAGTAAAAAATAGGAAATTCCATTATGCAGATGTTGCTTGGGAGGATTCTCGTGGCTTTATCGATCATGTTACTCGATACGATGATGTTTTAGAA
>CAZBKP010000091.1:0-7200 GCA_964492525.1 uncultured Cardiobacteriales bacterium | reverse complement strand
CTACTAAACCTTCACGCCCAGGATTTTCACCGACGGATAATAAAATTTCACGATATGATTTTTCTAAAGACATAGTTATCCAATGCAAATAAAAAAGAATTGAAAGAGTGTACCTATACGGCTTATAAAGTGCAAATCGTTAAGTTTTTATCGGTTAATTAAGAACGGTTTATGTGAAATCAATGATATCCAATCCCTATATTTTTACGCTGTTTCTTTTCTCAATGGAAACATCAAGATTTCTTTATTCTCACTAGACTCACAATATACGCCAAAATAAATAGGATAGATTGCACAACCACAATGGAAGGTCCTGTATCTGCATCAATATGGAAACTTAAAAGCGTACCAATAATAGAGGAAATGACAGAAACTAAAATCGCAATTATGAGCATACGATCAAAGCGCTTTGTGAGCAAGAATGCAGTAATTCCAGGAGCGATAAGCATCGCAATGACAAGGATAATGCCCGCAGCTTGTAGCGATGTGACTATCGTGAGAGACAGCATACATAAAAACACATAGTGCATCATTGTTGGTGAGAGCCCTACGACACGATATTGCATAGGATCAAAGCAGAATAGGATAAAGTCTTTGCGTTTTATGATCACAATTACGCTAATGACTGAGCTAATAATGATCGCTTGGATAAATTCGCTTTGTGTGATTCCTAAGATATTCCCAAAAAGGACATGGGTTAAGTGTTGTTCGGGGTTAACTTTGGTATACATTACAATCCCAATAGCAAACATCCCTGAAAATACAATGCCCATCACAGTATCTTCTTTAACGCGGGAGTTATTCTTGATAAAGCCTGTGGCGAGCGCACAAAATAGCCCAGAAACGAAAGCACCGATGACTAAAGGAATCCCAATAATATAGGCAATCACAATACCGGGAAGCACTGCATGAGAGATCGCATCGCCAATCAATGACCAGCCTTTTAAGACTAAAAAGCAAGAGAGTAGGGCACAGACAATTGCAATGGCAATTGCGGAGAATAAAGCCCGTTGCATTAGCTCAAGCGTAAAGGGTTCGATAAAAAATTCATAAAGAGTCATTGTTGTAGTCGCTCCTTACGAATTCTTAAACGAGTGGCAATATAGCCATATTTAGGGGCAAAAAAGAAAGCGAGTAAGAATAGGAGTGTTTGAATGGTGACAATCACACCTCCCGTTGCACCATTCATAAAGTAGCTAATCCACGCTCCAAAGATACTGCTTAACGAGCCAATGAGGATTGAGATAATAATGAGCCTTGGGAAACGATCCGTTAATAGATAGGCGGTTGCGCCCGGTGTAACAACCATCGCAATCACTAAAATCGCACCGACTGTTTGTAGTGCTGCAATCGTGCAGGCACTTAACAGCGTGAAAAATAGTATTTTTAACGCAAGGGGATGTAAGCCGATTGAACGTGCATGGCTCTCATCAAAGAAGCTTGCGAGTAAGTCTTTCCAAATGACACAAAGAATCACGAATGAAATCCCAATAATAATATTTACTTGAAGCACATCACTATCTGCAATGCTTAAAATATTCCCGAAAATAATGGATTGAACATCCACAGAGGTGGGGTTCAGAGAGACAATTAAAAGCCCGACGGCAAAAAAGGTCGAAAAAATAAAGCCAATGATGGCATCTTCTTTGAGCCGTGTGAAGTGACGAATCGCAGTAATCGAGAGGGCGGCAAGAATCCCTGAAAAGAAAGCACCGACAGAATAGGGAAGTCCCAACGCATATGCACCCGCAACACCGGGTACGACCGAGTGAGAGAGCGCATCTCCCATTAAAGACCACCCTTTAAGCATTAAATATGCAGAGAGAAAGGCACAGGCACCGCCGACAATTCCACTCACCCAGATAGCTTTATGCATGTAATCATAAGTAAAAGGTTCGTAGAGTAAAGTGAGCCAATCCATTATGGATTCTCCTTGCATGAGCAACATGTACTGCGCGGAGGTTCTGTTTTTTCTGTGCCGTAAAAGACAACTGCACGTTCATCATCGGTGAGAATCGTCACTTTTCGAGGGTCATGATCATGATCTTCATGAAGATCAGGACCATCTACACTGATGTGACGTAGAATGCCCCCAAATGTTTTTTCTAAATTATCATGGGTGAAGGTTGTCTCCGTTGCCCCCGCAGCAATGACGGTGCGATTGATTAAGATCGTTTGATCGCAAAACTCAGGAACGCTTCCAAGATTATGGGTCGAGACTAAAATCAGATGCCCTTCATTACGAAGGGTACGGAGAAGCGCAATAATCGTATCTTCTGTTTTAACATCAACGCCTGTGAAGGGCTCATCTAGGAGAATGATTTTTCCCTCTTGGGCAAGTGCGCGCGCTAAGAATACACGTTTTTTCTGTCCGCCCGAAAGCTCTCCAATTTGGCGATGGGCAAGATCTGTCATATTGACACGTTCAAGCGCTTTCATGACCGCAATTTTATCCGCTTTAGAGGGAATCCGTAAAAAGGACATCTTGCCATAACGCCCCATCATCACAACATCGGAGACAAGAACAGGGAAATTCCAATCCACCTCTTCTGTTTGGGGAACATAGGCAATAAGATTCTGCTTCAAGGCATCTTTGACAGGCGCATGATTAATACTCACGCTCCCTTTTGTGGGCTTTACCATTCCCATGATGGATTTAAAAAGGGTGGATTTTCCACCACCATTCACTCCTACAAGCGCACAAATCGTCCCTCCGTTTAAGGAGAAAGACATATCCCGAATGGCAGTGTGCCCATTGTTATAGGTTACTGTTACGTTATCAACGCTGATATTGAGCGGGATTGGAGTACTCATTGATTAAACCCTTTCGCAATTGTATCGACGGTCACTTTGAGAAGATCAATATAGGTGGGAACAGGACCAGAAGGCTCTGAAAGCGTATCGACATACAATACTCCACCATATTTTGCTCCTGTCTCTTTACTGATTTGTTTTGCGGGTTTATCGGATACGGTACTTTCGCTAAAAACGACGGGAATTTTCTGTTCTCTCACCGTATCAATCACCTTTTTAACTTGCAAAGGCGTACCTTGTTGCTCGGCATTGATCGCCCAAAGATAAATCTCTTTAAGGTTGTAATCGTGCGCTAAATAGCTAAAGGCACCTTCACTTGTGACAAGGTAACGCTGATCCTCAGGAATGTTATTTAATCGCTCACGAAGAGGCGCATCCAGTGCCTTGATCTCTTTTTTATAGTTTTCTGCGTTCTTTCTGTAGGTCTTTGCATTGTCAGGATCATATTTAACCAAGGCATCTCGAATATTATCAATATAAATCATTGCATTTTTAGGTGACATCCACGCATGAGGATTCGGTTTGCCTTGATATTCACCTTCGACAATAGAAATGGGGGTAATGCCTTCCGTAATCACAACGGAAGGGATGCCTTTTAGATTCTCAAAGAAGCGAGAGAACCAAAGCTCAAGATTGAGTCCATTCCAAAGGATTAAGTCAGCAGAGCGCGTCCTTAAAATGTCTTTAGGGGTCGGTTGATAATTATGAATCTCCGCACCTGGTTTGGTAATGGATTCGACAATCGCAGCATCGCCAGCCACATTTTGTGCAATGTCTTGAATGATCGTGAACGTTGTGACGACTTTAAATTTCTTTTTGGCAAAAGAGGGCGAGAAGAGCAGCGTGCTTAATACAAATACTACGAGTAAGTATCTATGAATTGTTGTGTTAAACATAATCCATCCTTTATTCAGCGATTTTCGAGGCATTATAGGAGAAATATCAATATTGTGTGGAATTAAATTGCTTGTCGTTGCCACAATGAGGCATAGATGCCATTTTGCTTGACGAGCGCATCATGTGTTCCTTCTTCGGTAATCTTTCCATTCTCTAATACAATGAGGCGATCCATTTTGGCTATGGTGGATAAGCGATGAGCGATCGCTATGACTGTTTTATTCTCCATGAGGACTTCCAAATTCTCTTGAATCACCGCTTCCGATTCTGAATCTAAAGCCGAGGTCGCTTCATCAAGAACAAGAATCGGCGCATTTTTAAGTAAGACACGTGCAATCGCAATGCGTTGACGTTGTCCACCTGAGAGTTTTACGCCGTTTTCACCGACAAGAGCATCTAATCCTTGATTCCCATATTGGTCGATAAGATCTTTGACGAAAATATCCGCTTTAGTCTGCTTTAATACGTCATATAGCATCTCATCTGTGGCACTTGGATTGCCATAGAGCAAATTATCCCGAATCGAACGATGTAAAAGTGCCGTATCTTGTGTCACTACGCCAATATTTGCACGTAAGCTATCTTGCGTGACTTGGGTGATATCGGTGCCATCAATGGAGATTGAGCCATGCTGAATATCATAAAGGCGCAATAAAAGTGCAATGAAGGTTGATTTTCCCGCACCTGATGGACCGACTAAGCCAATTTTCTCTCCCGCTTGAATGGTGAGATTAAAATCATGATAGATCGGTTTCTCTTTATGATAACCAAATGCAACGTGAGAGAAGCTGATCTCTCCCTTTTGTACCGTTAACGTCTTGGCATCTTTGGAATCGGTAATATCATGCGGATGAGTAATGATTTTGATCCCATCTTGAACGCTTCCAAGGTCTTCAAAAATATGGTTTACCACGCGCATTACCCAAGAGGACATCGTATTAATCCGAATGGTTAAACTCAAGGTAAAGGCAATATCGCCCGCGGTAATTAATGAACGTTCCCAAAGTAAAAGAGAAAGAATGACGACGCTTGCAATAAGAAGGCTATTGAGAATATTTAGGGTGATATCAAGCCCTGTGATCAGCCGTGTGGAGCGTAGCGCCATCTCTGTTTGATGTTGCATCATCTCTTTAGCATGTGCTTCTTCTCGCTCTGTGTGAGAAAAGAGTTTTAGGATCGCAATATGCCCATAACTATCGACCATATGCCCCATTAGTTTAGAGCGGGCTTTGGCAGATTGATGCGAACGTTTTTGCGTTTTAGGAAGAAAGTAGCGAAGCATCAAAATATACCCTATCACCCAAAGAATAATTGGGACGATAAGCCAGATGTTCAGGCTAGAGAACAGTACAATCGTCATAATCGTATAGATGCTAACACGCCACATTGAGTCGGCACTCATCATGGTTGAGTTGCGAATTGACTGTCCTGTATTCATGATTCGATTCGCAATGCCCCCTGAGAAACTACTATTAAAGAAGTTCATGCTCTGTTTGATGACGTGTCGATGCTGCTGCCAACGAATCATTGATGTGAAATTTGTGGTAATCGCTTGGTTAATCAATAAATCATGAATTAAAGCCACCAGTGGGCGCAAAATCACAATGACAAAAAGCATCCATAAAAATGCACCTTTATGCTGTGAAAATAGTTCTGAGGGAGAGCTTACAGATTGAATGATATCGATAATCTTCCCAATAAATTGAAAAAGTGCAATTTCAAGTAGGGAAGAGAGCCCGCCAATAATGAGGAGGGCAATGAAAAGTCCCTTTGCTTGACGAATATAGTGCCAATAGAATTTGAATAAGGTCTTAGGTGGCGCACGATGTTCTGTGTGATCAAACGGTTTAATGAGGGATTCAAAAAAAGTGAGTAGTTTCATTATGCTTTATATAAAATGAGTAGTCTCATAGAGTACTTAAAATAAGAATAGTTATCAAATATAAGCACTCTATGATTAAGATAAAAGTGGACTATGACAATGTGAGTGACCATTTGTCACAGAATTGTCATATTATTTCTATAAAATGGTCAAAAAAGTTCTATAGGTAAATGATGATTATGAATCAAGCGGCTCCAGAGGCAAAGATTTCCATTCAAAACTTGAATTTCTATTACGGAAAGTTTCATGCACTTCATGATGTGAGTTTAGATATTCCTGAAAATAAAGTCACTGCATTTATCGGTCCTTCAGGATGCGGTAAATCTACACTTTTACGCACACTGAATAAAATGTATGCCCTTTATCCTGAGCAACGTGCAGAAGGAAAAATCATCATTGGTGGCGAAAATATTCTAACAAGTAAGCAGGATGTTGCGTTATTGCGTGCGAAAGTAGGGATGGTATTCCAAAAGCCAACACCATTCCCAATGTCAATTTATGAGAATATTGCATTTGGTGTAAAACTCTTCGAAAATCTCTCAAGAATTGAGCTTGAAGAGCGAGTAGAGTGGGCGCTAACAAAATCAGCTCTATGGACAGAGACGAAGGATAAACTTCATCAAAGTGGACAAAATTTATCGGGTGGACAGCAGCAACGTCTAAGTATTGCACGTGCGATTGCGATTCGTCCTGAAATTTTATTGATGGATGAGCCATGTTCTGCACTTGATCCCATCTCAACAGGTAAAATTGAAGAATTAATTCATGAATTAAAGAGTGACTATACCATTGTTATCGTAACTCATAATATGCAGCAAGCCGCTCGTGCTTCGGATAAAACGGCCTTTATGTATTTAGGGGATCTGATTGAGTACGATGATACAGATGTGATGTTCACAAAACCTTCAAATAAACAAACAGAAGATTATATAACAGGGCGTTACGGCTAAAAGGATACAGTATGAAATTTAATAATCACATCTCTGCACAATTTAATGCTGAGCTAGAACGTTCTATGAGTGATGTCATTGAAATGGCAGGGCTTACTGAAAAACAACTCAAAGATGCATTAAGAGCAATGACAACGGGGGATGAAACACTCGCGAATGAAGTCATTAAACATGATAAATTAATTAATCAACTTGAAGTTGATATTAATGAACGTTGCATTACGATCATCGCAAAAAGACAACCAACCGCAAGCGATTTAAGACTTTTAATTGTTATTATCAAAACGATCACTGAACTTGAACGTATCGCGGATGCAAGCCGCAATATTGCTCGAATGGCATTTGAACCGCTTCCTGCCCATTTAAAGCCTGTGACCACAAGTCTAGAAAATCTTGCAAAGAATTGTATTCAGTTTTTTGAAGAGGTCATGGATGCCTTTGCACGAATGGATAGCGAAGCAGTCCTTAATATCTATGCAAAAGATGACAAGATTGATGATGAGTATGACAGCATCATCCGTCAATTGATTACATATATGATGGAAAATTCCTCTAATATTCCTCCTGTACTTCTTGCAATGCGCTGTGCGCGTTCTCTTGAACGTATTGGAGATAGAAGTCAGAATATTTGTGAATTTATTATCTATTTTGCCAAAG
>CAZBKP010000090.1:0-7223 GCA_964492525.1 uncultured Cardiobacteriales bacterium | reverse complement strand
ATGAGCTCACTCTTGAAAATGCGCTTATATTAAAAACTCAATTCCCTTGGGGGCAAAAGTTCCCTGAACCTGTTTTTACCAACCGATTTTTAGTAATCACAAGTAAAATTTTGCAAGATAAGCACCTTAAACTCTCTCTACAGCATCCTGATGGAAAAACAGTTATTGATGCGATTGTTTTTTTTCAAAGTCAAAATTGGAAAGAAGGGACTCATGAGATTGAATGTACCTATTCTTTGGATATCAATGAATGGCGAAATGAGTGTAAGTTGCAGCTGATTATTCACCATTTTTCAGCATAGTATACCTTTAATCTATCGCATTCTCCCTCTCAAATTATGATAGAATAGCGAGCCATAATTTTCTTGGCTCAACAGGGGTATTCATACTATGCTACGTATCATTGAACAAGCGCTCACTTTTGATGATGTTCTTCTCGTTCCAGGCTACTCGGAGGTGCTTCCTAAAGAAGTCTCTCTTAAAACACAACTTACTCGTTCTCTCACGCTAAATATCCCTCTTCTTTCTGCGGCGATGGATACTGTCACTGAAAGCAAGCTCGCAATTGCAATGGCTCAGCAAGGTGGTATTGGTATTATTCATAAAAATTTAACGATTGAAGAACAAGCGGCAGAAGTTCGCAAAGTCAAAAAATTTGAAAATGGCATTATTGCAGATCCTGTAACAGTAACCCCTGATATGACACTTGCTGAACTCCGTCATCTATTTAATACCTATGAAATCGCAAGCGCACCTGTGATTGATCTTGGAAAAGTGGTCGGGATTATTACCAATAGAGATATTCGCTTTCAGGACAACTTATCGATCAGAGTTAAGGATGTGATGACTCCTAGAGAGAAGCTTATCACAGCAAAAGAGCACACCTCGCGTGATGACATTATCGAACTCCTTCGCACTCATCGTGTTGAGCGTATTGTCATTATTAATGATCAAGATGAGCTTAAAGGTTTAGTGACGGTTAAAGATATTTCTCGCTCTGAGTCTTTCCCCAATGCCTGTATCGATAGCAATGAACAATTAATTGTGGGCGCAGCAGTCGGCGCGGGAGCGGGAACTGAAGAGCGCATTGAAGCACTTGTCGCTGCAGGCGTTGATGTCGTAATTGTCGATACCGCACATGGCCATTCAAAAGGGGTTATTGATCGCGTGCGTTGGGTTAAGAAAACCTATCCTGATCTTCAATTAATCAGCGGGAATATTGCAACCGCAGAAGCTGCAATTGCGCTTGCAGATGCGGGGTCTGATGCGGTTAAAGTTGGAATAGGCCCTGGATCCATCTGTACGACTAGAATTGTCGCTGGAATCGGTGTTCCTCAAATTAGTGCCATTGCAAATGTATTTGCAGCGTTAAAAGGTCGTAGCATTCCTGTCATTGCAGATGGCGGAATCCGCTACTCAGGCGACATGGTAAAAGCACTTGCTGCAGGAGCTTCCTGTATTATGGTGGGCGGTTTATTAGCAGGAACGGATGAAGCCCCCGGAGAAATTGAATTTTATCAAGGCCGTGCGTATAAATCATATCGTGGCATGGGCTCTTTAGGCGCCATGGGCGCAGGTTCTTCGGATCGCTATTTCCAAGAAGGCACTGCCTCAGATAAATTAGTTCCAGAAGGCATTGAGGGGCGCGTTGCCTATAAAGGCTCTCTTGTTCCAATCGTTCATCAGTTGATGGGTGGAATCCGAGCAGGAATGGGATATGTTGGATGTGGCACCATTGCTGAAATGAATGTACAGCCCAAATTTGTCCAAATTACTAATGCAGGAATGCGTGAATCACACGTCCATGACGTGACAATTACAAAAGAAGCACCTAACTACTCAAGTTAAGTATCATTTTAAAAAGAGAGCCATTACAATGGTTCTCTTTTCTATTTTTTGAATTACACTTTTTCACAAGACACTATTATGAGCCAAGAGATTAAAAACGAAGAGATTAACGAAAATCACCTAATTGCAGAACGCCGCGAAAAGCTTTCGGCAATTCGTCAGAAACAGTCTGTAGCTTTTCCAAACAGCTTTAGAAAAGATTGTTCAACGACGGATATAAAAGCGTATGCAGAAGGTAAAGATAAAGCAGAACTTGATCAAAATCCTAAAAAAGTAAAAATTGCAGGAAGAATTATCTCTAAACGTCTTTTTGGTAAAGGGGGCTTTGTGGTTCTCCGTGATCAAGAAGGAGATATTCAGCTCTTCTTAAATACGGGTTTAGTGGGTGAGGAAAAATTTGAAGAGTTTTCACGTTGGGATATTGGCGATATCATCGGCGCAGAAGGCGTTATTTCTCGCTCTGATAAAGGGGAGCTTACCGTTCGTGCTTCTTTTATTGAACTCTTAACGAAATCCCTTCGTCCGCTTCCTGATAAATTTCATGGTTTAACCGATATCGAAGCACGCTATCGTCAACGCTATGTTGATCTTATCATGAACCTAGACTCTCGTGATGTATTTAGAAAGCGTAATTTAATTGTCAGAACACTTCGTAACTTCTTTGATAGCAAAGGGTTTGAAGAAGTCGAAACCCCTATGATGCACCCGATTCCAGGGGGTGCCAATGCGAAACCCTTTGTCACTCATCACAATGCGCTCGATATGCCCTTCTTCTTAAGAATCGCACCTGAACTATATCTAAAACGTTTAGTGGTCGGAGGTATGGAAAAAGTCTATGAAGTGAATCGAAATTTCAGAAATGAAGGCGTTTCAACGCGCCATAATCCTGAATTTACCATGGTTGAATGGTATTGGGCATATGCCGACTATACCGATATGATGGACTTTACTGATGAATTGATGAAAACAATTGCAGAAAAAGTCACAGGTTCCACCACTGTTCCCTATCAAGGAACCACGCTAGACTTTAGCAAACCTGCTCTCCGTATGACGGTACAGGAGTCAATTCTTCATTATTACCCTGAAGCAAAAGCATTTGATCTAGACACACGAGAAGGCGTTGCAAAACTTGCGGATTCTATTGGCATCAAATACAAAGAGTCCGATGGCTGGGGCAAGATTCTGATGGAGGTTTTTGATGAAAAAGTCGAAACTAATTTAATTCAGCCGACATTCATTACCGCCTACCCGTCAGAAGTATCCCCTCTTGCGCGTAAAAATGATTTGAACCCACTGGTAACAGATCGTTTTGAATATTTTATCGGCGGTCGTGAAGTTGGAAATGGCTATTCAGAGTTGAATGATGCAGAAGACCAATATCAGCGCTTTATGTCTCAAGTTGCGGAAAAAGATTCTGGGGATGATGAAGCTATGCATCTTGATAAAGACTTTATCACCGCGCTTGAATACGGACTTCCTCCTACCGCTGGAGAAGGAATTGGTATTGATCGCTTAGTGATGATCTTTACAGATGTTCCTTCAATTCGAGATGTACTGCTCTTCCCTCACATGAAAAAAGTTGAGTAACGACATAATTAGAAAAATCCCGCCAATGCGGGATTCTTATTGCGAGGAATATTTGTTATACTACGCCCCTTATTGCGCCTGTAGCTCAGTTGGATAGAGTGTTGGTTTCCGAAGCCAAAGGTCAGAGGTTCAATTCCTCTCAGGCGCACCAACTTCAACTTAACTTTTAAAAAAATCTAAAAAACAGCATTAATTTGATAGTTTAGTGCCTCATAGTTTTACGTATAGACCTTTATTTATTTTAATATAATTAATCTAATCCTATATAATACTGATATATCGAGATTAAAAGGTATCAATTATGCCACCAATTAAATTCTATCGAAATATTAGATATCTCCTAGATCAGTATTTTTTGTTATATTTTGGAGCAATTTTTTTAATTTTTGAAATTTCGTACCTTTTTTCAATAAAATTTATTAAATTTGATGGGAGTGGACAAGTATTAATTATGTTCTGTTTCATAATAATCTTTATGGGAATTGCAATATTTTTATCTTGGTATTTCTTAGAATATATAAAACGCAAGCAAGTAGTTTCCTTTGAAATTACAACAGACGGTTTTTATTGTCCCTGCATATTAAAACAAGATAGACTTATAAAGTGGGATGAGATTAAAAATATTAAGTTTGAAGTAAATAAAGGTGGAAAATATACCCATTTTTATACTTTGATTGAACTTGTCGAGAGTATTCAAGATATTGAGGATATGCATAATATTTTATTTTGTCCTCATAATTATTACCAGGAAAAATCATCAGGAATTGTTCTTGTGATCCCACAGGAAGTAATAAATTATTATAATTTAAAAGACTTCACTGACCTTTTGTTATCATTTAAGAGCAAAGAAATAGACCATATTCATAGCCCCTATAAAACAAATACCATTAACTATACAGATTCTAATAAGGGTTTTCTTATCCTTCTCAATTTAGTTTGTCTAGTTGGTGTCTCAGCTAGTACAGCTCTCCTTTGTATGTCTGTATACACTTTTCATTTCCAGATTATTAGTTCAGAACTTACTATTCCATATATTATAAATGTAATAAGCATATTGCTTCTACTATGTGGTGTTCGTATGATATTTCGTTTTGGAATAGCCCCTCTATTGAATTTTTTTATAGAAAAAAAGTATATTAAAACCGCGATCGAGTTTGATGATAAAGGCATATATTTAATAAATGATAAATCCTATTTTCCACCAATAAATTGGAAAGATTTTCGATCATGTCATTTAGTTGATATAAAAAGTGATAAGGAAGGAGTTTTCCAACCTGTGATTGAAATTGAGTTTAATCACTCTGATGCAAAAGTAACAAAAGAGATCATTCGCAATACATTAGAGGGCACTTCTGTTTTTGAGCTTCAAGAAAAGCTCAATTTATATAAATCTTCCATATCCAATCCTTCTGGCTCTCCATCGTAAGTTAAAAGATTAAACGGAATCGCCCATACGCTTAAATTCTCTGGATGAAGATCAAAAGACGGTAGCACCGTTTTAAATTCTGAATGAGCAGGATAGATTAAAAATATATTTTTACACTGAAGCCCCGCTTGTTGATAGCGATATCCGTAACTCAATATCTGGTACATATCTTCCTGTTGGATATTAAATTTCCTTAAATCTGAATCAACAAATACAACATTATGAACTATTCACTTAGATATATGTTATTGCAAAAAAATTTCATTAGAATAAATAAATTTAACTATATAATTATATTTTCTTCTATTTGCTATTAAGGAACTTATGACAGATCAATTCCCCATATTCTTTTCTTTGATACAGTTTATACTTTTAGTTTTTGTGATTATAAATATCAAAACTGCACAAAATTCATCAAATAATAAAGAAACCGCACTAGAAGTTATACTTTTAGTAATAATCTTTATGTTATTTCTAGTTGCGATTACAAAGAGCTATGAATATGATAAATCTAGGATTTGGGGGGCTTTTTTAACTATAAGCATTTTTTGTATAACACTCTATTTTGGAATAATTTCCTACCTAGGATATAAACGCAAATCCGGAAATATGATTTCATTTGATGTTATATACAACGTTGATAATAAAATGGAAAAGTTATGGCTATATAATTATAAAGATAAACCTTCGGTAATAATGGGGATTTTTTTAAGAGAAAAGATATCCCATAAAAACTTCTTTTTTATCAAAAAAAAAACTTATAATTATATTCCAATATGTAATCCATCTAGGTTCCCCTTAATTATTAATGAACTGAGATACAATAAAATTTTCATAGATAATAAAATTCACAAAAAAGAATATGAGAAAAAAAAGCTTGTTTTTGTTCTATCAACAATAGACGGAAAATATATAATGCGCAATAAATTGAATGTATGGATTCCATCTAATAAATATTAGCCCATTAGTTTATTGCACATTATTAATATTTAGTAAGATTTTTTTTGTAAAATCAAAAAATATATCTATTTTTTATATTTTTTCATTCCGCCCAATGCGGCTGCAAATGGGTTATTGCTCGGTGCGGATTGTGGCTGACTATTCTTGGAATAATTTTTTTGCCCCCCTGATTTTGGTGAGGGATCTCGAGCCTGATTAATATCGTCAGAAAGTCGCATTGTAAGCTGAATACGATTCCGAGGGATATCAACCTCGATCACCTTAACTTTCACAATATCCCCGACTTTAACAACCTCATGCGGATCTTTTATAAAGCGATCTGCGATTGCACTAATATGAACGAGTCCATCTTGATGCACGCCAATATCAACAAAAGCGCCAAAGTTCGCAACATTTGTAATTACGCCCTCAAGAAGCATCCCCTCTTTTAAATCCTTAATCGTCTCAACCCCCTCTTTAAAGGTGGCTGTTGCAAACTCAGGACGAGGATCTCGACCTGGTTTTTCAAGCTCTTTAATAATATCTAAAACTGTAGGAAGTCCAAATTTATCACACGTATAATCTGAGGCTTTAAGCCCTTTGAGAAATTGACTATTACCGATCACAGCATCAATCGTCATACTATTTTTTTCTAAAATTCGCTCAACAACGGGATACGCTTCAGGATGGACGGCAGAGCGATCTAGCGGATTATCGCCAAAAATACGTAAGAATCCTGCCGCTTGCTCGTAAGTTTTTTCCCCTAAACGAGGAACTTTTTTAAGCATGGTACGATTTTTAAAGGCACCATTATCATCACGGTAATTCACGATATTTTGTGCGATCGTTGCATTTAATCCTGAAACTCTCGCCAAAAGTGCGCTTGAAGCTGTATTCGCATCGACTCCGACCGCATTCACGCAATCCTCAACAACAGCCGTTAAACTTTTATTTAAGTGAACTTGGTTCACATCATGTTGATATTGACCCACGCCAATAGATTTAGGATCAATTTTAACAAGCTCTGCCAATGGATCTTGTAAACGCCTTGCGATCGAAACGGCACCTCTTAAAGAGACATCCATATTGGGAAACTCTTTTGCCGCAAGCTCGGAAGCCGAATAGACAGACGCACCTGCTTCACTCACGACGATTTTCTTCAACCCTTGAACGCGTTGGCAAAGCTCCATTGCTAATTTATCAGTTTCTCGGGAAGCCGTTCCATTCCCGATAGAGACTAATGTTAAGTGATGTTTATGGCAAAGCGCTTCTAAAATAGCGAGCGCCTGTTGCCATTGATTTTGGGGCGCGTGAGGATAGATCACGGCAGTCTCTAAGACTTTCCCTGTTTCATCCACACAGGCAACTTTACAACCCGTCCGTTGCCCTGGGTCAATCCCAAGAATGGCTTTGTTACCAGCAG
>CAZBKP010000089.1:0-7223 GCA_964492525.1 uncultured Cardiobacteriales bacterium | reverse complement strand
CGTATTGGAGATAGAAGTCAGAATATTTGTGAATTTATTATCTATTTTGCCAAAGGCGTGGATATTCGTGTGAAGAAGAATGAGAAAATCCAAGCGCTGTTAAACGAAACGGATTATAAAGCACTTTAATCTTCGTAAACACCTATATAGCCTTCATCTTCTATGAGTGGATATTCATAGGCGTTGAAAAGTTGATAGTGCCACCATTCGTGGGAATAATTGTCAAAACCAGCATTTAGCATAATTCCTGCAAGAATTAATCGATTGCGTTGAGCTTCGATACTGACATTAAAGTTAGCGTGCCAAGATTCAGGTTGAAAAGCATCAAAAGGAGTTCCCATTTCTAGTAGGATCCCTGTTTTTTTATCGAGCAACGATACATCTAAGGCAACGCCTCTTGAATGAGGGGAACCTCTGCCATAAGGATCTGCTAAAAAGTCAGGATCAGGCGTATGATGCCAAAAAACGAATTGCGCCTTAGGCGGACGATACGCATCGAAAATGACAAACATTAAGCCTAAATGATCTGCTTGAGTGATTGCTTTTTGGAATTTTTGTTCAGCATCGATTTGCAAAAAACAACGTGCCTTTTTATATACAGGTTTTTGTGTGAAATTCCTTGAATCTGCATAGTGTAGATCAAGTTTGACAGGATGAGTTTTTTCTGTGATTTCAATGAGTTTAGACATTATAAATAATTAAAAAAGAGTCAGTCGAAGTAGGATCATAGATTATGATGAATTTATGTGCAAATTAATCTTCTTAGCTTGACATGAGCAAGTAATCTACGTAAAATTCGATCTCCATTAAGGACATGTAGCTCAGCTGGTTAGAGCACAGCACTCATAATGCTGGGGTCGGTGGTTCGATTCCACCTATGTCCACCATGATTTTAATTAAGCCCGCTAAATAGCGGGCTTTTTATTTGTTATTAAAATGAATGCACACTACCAAAATCAACCTCAAGGTCAAATATCCGATCATAAGGGATATCCTTCAAAATATGGTACATCGCTCGAATAACGCCTGAATGAGAAAAGAGCAAAACTGAATTAAGGTTCCTGTTTCTTATCTCTGATAAAAACTCTCTTACCCTTTGTTCTAACTGATAAAACGACTCTCCGTTGGGAGTTGGGTGATCAATCCAATTATCAAACCAATATTGTGAAGATTCCTTTTTATAAATCTCATCCCAAAGTAAGCCTTCCCAATCGCCAAAATTTAGCTCTAAAAGACGAGGATCTTCTATGGGGTCATAACCACAATAGTGTGCAAGCGAGAGAACTCTTTGTGAGGGGCTTGCAAAAACTGCATCAAAGTCGATTTCTAGTTTCTGAAGGTGAGTGTTTACCCTCTTCGCGTGAGAGAGAAAATGAGGGCTTAAAGGAACATCGGTTAGCCCATAACATATTCCTTTGGGAGTAGCTACTTCGGTATGGCGGACAATGTATAGATGCATAATGCAGTTAAATAAAAGGTGAGTTCAAGCAATAAAACAATAGCGCCACAGGTATCTCCTGTGAATCCTCCGATTTTTCGCTTTAGCCAGTGAATTAAGATGAAAAATAATGGAATTAAAGGCACTGCAGATAAATAAAAGAGGGGAGAAAGTGCATAAACCGTAATGAGTAAATAGGGGACAATCGCAAAAATGATTGTAAAAGGAATGAGATTAGAGGCCATTTTAAGCTCAGTATAATATTTGCTTTCGTTATAAGGGCGAGCATAGGGAAGGAAAAAGGGAAGGGTTGAGGAAATCCCTTTGGAAAGCGGATCCGCTATGAGGATAAGCGGTAGACTCATATATAAGGGCAGGGAAGAGAGCGTTAGAAAGAGTAAAAGGAAATAAAAAATCAGGCTTAAAATGCCAAAGGTTCCAGTATGGCTATCTTTCATAATCGCAAGAATTTTGTCACGCGTGTGCCCTCCAAAAAAACCATCGGCCCAATCGGAAAGCCCATCCTCATGAAGTGCGCCTGTGATAATCACGCGGCTTAGAATTGCAAGGGCAACCGCAACAGGATAGGGGAAGATGAAAGAGGTGATCGCAAGCGTCATTCCCATCACAGAGGCTGTTATCCAACCCGCCATTGGCCAAAATTGCACAATACATTTAAAATAAGCTTCAGGCACGGTTAAACGCCTCGAAATAGGTATTCGAGTGTAAAAAAGAATCACCGCTAGAATGCTATTTAGGATCGAGTTTAAGGACATTTGCTGCTTCATAGGTTGCCATTTCATTGATCATTCGGACGCTTGAGTCGATTAAAGGATAGGCTAAAAGCGCACCACTTCCTTCACCTAGATGTAAATTGAGATCTAACAACGGTTTTCCGTTCATTAAACGAAGGAGTTCGCGATGTTCAGGTTCGGGTCCACAATGGCCAAAGATCGCATAATCTCTAACATGAGGATATAAACGACACGCCATGAGTAACGCAGCATGCATAATAATTCCATCAATTACAATAATCATCTTAAGTTCAGCCGCTTTTAGCATCGCGCCGACCGTCATGACAAGCTCATATCCACCAAAATGTTGCATGATGTGAATTGGGTCACGTGGGCCTGTATAGTTATCTAGAGCTTGTTGTAGCACTTTGAATTTATGAGAAACGCCTTCTTCATCAAGTCCAGCACCCGGATTAACGGCATCTTTAAGCGGAATATCGGTTAAGGTTGTCACCCAGATTGAAGTTGGAGAGGTGTTCCCAATGCCCATTTCACCAAAGCTAATAATATTACAGCCTTCAAGAAAACACTCATAGGTGAGATCTGCGCCATATTGAATCGCTCGATTCATCTCGTCTTCTGTCATTGCGGCTTCATGCAAGAAATTACGCGTTCCGTTACGAATCTTTCGATCAATAATTTTTGGGAGCCCTGAAAAGTCATAATTGACCCCTGAATCTACGACTTTTAGCGCAATATTATGTTGTCGTGCTAGAAAATTTATCGTTGCGCCCCCCTTTGTAAAGTTGATCAGCATTTGGTAGGTGGTCTTAGGATCACAAGGGCTTACGCCTTCTTCTACAATACCGTGATCCGCTGCAAATAGGATGTGATGGGGATGTTTTAATTCAGGAGAAAGCGTCCCTTGAATCATGGAAATTTGTAGCGCAATCTCTTCTAATACGCCAAGCGAATCTTTTGTTTTAGTGAGATTATCAAGCTTATGCTGAATGGCATCTCGTAAAGATGTATCAACAGGAACGATATTAAATGTCTGCATATAGATTACCCTTTAATTTTGAGTGGAATGCCTGAAATCACGAAATAAGCTTCGGAGGCTTTCGTGCCGATAAATTGATTCACTTTTCCTAGAATATCCGTAAATTTCCGTTGTTCTGGATAGGATGATGTTCCACCTAAGCCAATTTCATTGGTGACAAAAATAAATGTTCGGTCTTTTTCTAAAAGTTGAGAAAGCTCTTGAATGATTAAGGTTTTTGCATTTTTCTTATCATCATAGAAAAAATTAGTCGCCAGTAACGTTAAACAATCGACCAAAATGACAGGGCTTTGATACTCAATTTGGCTGATATATTTATCCTCTTCTATCGTCGTCCACGCTTGAGAGCGCCTTTTTTGATGAATCTCGATTCGCTTTTGATACTCATTATCCCAAATGCGCGAAGTGGCAACGTATATCGGCGATTCTGAAAGTGAAAGCGCAAGCCTTTCTGCAAACTCACTTTTGCCTGACCGCTGTCCCCCTGTGACTAGAATAGTTTTATGCATTATGTTCCCGCCCCATGATCTTATAAATGGCCTCCATATCGACATATTTTCTTACATGTGCTGCGAGCTTATCATATTCGCGATCAGTATCAGAGTATGCATCATTATCTAATGTTTTATCCCTAGTCTTAGTGTAAGGCGATAAGATAAACTCAACGATAGAGGGATTGGAAAGTAATCCATTTAGCGCAGAGCCAAAACAGTTCGCATTTTTATAGTAACCCTCGGTATAGGATTCCACCTGAGTGAGCGGAGGATGATCTCCAAGGAAAGAGACTTTACCCGTTTCACTTAAATAGCCATGGACGATGTGATGGGTCGGTAAAAATTCTGTCTTAATCTGACGATTATTCGTTGTAGCTAGGAGTTCTGTTTCGATAGGGAGTAGATCTAACGCAGGATACGTTTCTCCTTGAGTATCTGTAATCGCTTTACCCATAAGATAATAGCCACTTCCAAAGCCCATAAGAGTTCGTTTTTTATGTGAGATAGACTGCAATGTCTTGAAAATATCCTCTTCTTGTAGCTGGCGGAGGGTTTCAATGGGATTTTGACTATTGGGGAGAATGACAATATCTGCTTTCTCAATCTCACTTTTTTTAGATGAGAAGTAAAGGTGCACATTTTGGGCTTTTGCGAGAAGGTCATAATCCGTAAAATTTGCGATATGCTTGGTCATGACAACCGCAACATTGATTTTTGTAGGATCATTTGTTGCTGTATGCGATTTTTTGTTGAGTTGAAGCGAGTCTTCATCTTCAATCTCAATGTCTTCAAAATAGGGAATAACTCCTAATACAGGGATATTGCAAAGTTCTTCAATCATCGAAATCCCGGATTGAAAGAGGGCTAAATCTCCTCTAAATTTATTGATGATAATGCCCTTCAGATGCTTCCGCTCCTCTTCCGTTAAAAGCATCACAGAGCCATATAAACTTGCAAAAACTCCACCACGTTCAATATCTGCAATTAAAATGGCTGAGGCGTTTGCCTGAATCGCCATCGACATATTCACAATGTCGGTTTCACGAAGATTTATTTCAGAGATGCTTCCCGCACCCTCTAATACAATGGGATTGTATTTTTCTTCCAGTGCTGCAAATGCCTTATAAACCGCTGCTTTAATTTCAGCTCTGCCCTCATTTTTAAAATATGAATAGGCATCTTGCATTCCGATCGATTTTCCAAGCACGATGACATCACATACTTTATCAGAAGAGGGTTTTAACAATATAGGGTTCATCTCTGCGCAGCAGTCAATTCCCGCTGCTTGCGCTTGAACAAATTGGGCGCGACTCAGTTCCAATCCCTCTTTTGTCACATACGCATTATTAGACATATTTTGTGCTTTAAAAGGGGCAGGAGAATATCCATCTTGCAGAAATATTCTACAAAATGCGGTGGTTATAATGCTTTTCCCGACGTCACTACCGGTTCCCAAAAACATCAACGGGGATAATTTTTTCATAGGTAATTTCCTTAAGTATTGGAATGAGTTCAGAAAATGAGTTAATTAATGTGGGGCAAAGTGTTTCATTCAGCGGGCGATACCCATAGGATACACCGATCATGTTAATACCCGCGCCTTTGGAAGCGGTAATATCATCGACTGAGTCACCGATCATTAATGTGTGTTGGGGGATTGCTTTTAAATGCTTCATCGCTAATAAAAGCAGATCAGGTTTTGGTTTGTGCGCAGCATCTTCACCGCCTAAAATCACAGAGAAAAGCGACGATAAATTCAACTCTTGAATAATTTTTTGGGTATGAATAGTTTTTTTATTGCTCACAAGCGCAAGCTGAATCCCATGATCATGTAAGGTCACTAAAGTGTCTAAAGCTGTGGGATAGAGAAAACTATTCTCACAGATATGATCAAAATAGTAGGATTCATAGAGTTGAATCGCTTTTTGAATCAGCGTCTCTTCACAGAAATTAGGATCATTCAGGCTCTCTGCCAATACTCTTTGGTTGAGTTTATAAACGCCATCACCAATATACAGTTGGATGTTCTCCGCTTTGATTGGAGGTAGATTCAATGTAGTTAACATATGTTGAATCGCACTGATCCGATCAGGAAGTGTATTGATGAGCGTACCGTCTAAGTCGATCAAAAGGTTTTGGATAGGAAAGTTGCGATTATTCATGATGAGATAAATAGTCCTTAATCCGTTCTTTGTACCGTTTCGCTTTTTTAGGATCAGAATTCTCTGTAGAAATCCCCACGATAAGTCCTCTCTCTCGAACTACCGCAGGGGTATAAAAGTTAGAAAGGGTGGGATTACTTACATCATTCACCCATTGCCATTCTGTAGCATCTCTCGTGATACTCGCATTAAGGGTTGGATCATTCGTTGCGATATAGATAAGATGTGCATTCTTAATATCTTGCACCTGATATTCGCGTTCAATTAAGGTTAATCCTTCCAATTTATAAAATTGAGGTAAAAATGTTTTTGAAATCACTGTGATCAGAGCGCCTGTATGGATGAGTCCTTCTGTTTTTCGGAGTCCAATGTGACCGCCCCCAATCACGACGACGTGTTTACCTCTTAATTTAAGTGCGATAGGGTAAAGTTCATTCATCATTACAACTCCCGATCTAATACAATTTCAGGGATTCCCTCAATTTTATTGAGAACGCGTGCTAAGACAAAAAGAACATCAGAAAGGCGATTTAAGTATTGGATTGCAAGTTCTGTATGTTTAGGATCTTGAAGGCTTGCTGCCACAACAAATCGTTCTGCGCGTCTGCATGCAGTTCTTGCCATGTGGCAATGGCTTGCTGCGATTCCCCCTTGTGGAAGCACAAAATCATACTCGGGCGCGAGTTGTTGCATCAATTCATGGGCCCAATACTCTAAAAATTCAATATGGCTAGGTTTTAGGAAAGAGCGTCCTGTCCCTGCAAATTCAGAGCCTAGAATTAAAATATGGTGCTGAATCAGGGTTAAATTATCACGAAGGGTTGCCTCTTTTATATATACTTTCAGGAGCCCAATCGCACTATTGGTTTCATCAATACTTCCGAGTGCCATAACGCGCTCGGAACTTTTTGGGACAATAGATTTATCCCCTAAGCGTGTAGACCCTTTATCGCCATGCTTTGTAATGATCTTTGAGAGTTTATAGCCCATGGTTATCGTTGCTCCAAGGTTGATGCAAAGAAGTCCGCTTCATTGCGATAGAGCGGACTATTTTTATATAAATGACACTTTACGAGCCAAGGCAGTGTAAGCCCTGCTTCTTTAATCAGAGATTCTTGTAGGAACACTGTTTCGGTTGGACCCTGAGTGATGATCTTGCCTTTATTTAAGACATAAACGTCATCACAAATCTCATAAATGAGATCAATATCATGGCTTGAAATGATAATTTGGCGATGTTCTTCTGCGATCTTTCTTAAAATCTCAATCACTTGCGAACGTCCTTTAGGATCAAGACCTGCTGTTGGTTCGTCTAAAATCAACACTTCAGGTTCC
>CAZBKP010000088.1:0-7258 GCA_964492525.1 uncultured Cardiobacteriales bacterium | reverse complement strand
AACAAACATAATTATCCTCAAATATTTACTGCCGATTTTATCAGGAAATACACAAAATAGAGAAATATGTTTTATTTTAATAACGCAAACATCAATGAGACATGTAGGAGTAATTTTTTTCTTATACGCGATACATTCTTTTAATATAAGCCATATCGTAGATTACTGATGGATTATCCGAATATCTATAGATATTCGTTTTATTTACTCCAAAGTACTGTTTATTTTTAAAAATGAATTCAGCAGTCACTTTAATCTCGTCAAAAAAGGGCTTAGGGAAATTCATCCCGTGCTCATGCTTATTTCTAATCGTCGCAAAGAAATATTTAGCTGCCGATTCTGCATCCCAGCCCTGATAGAATTTCTCTTGGATTAATTTCATCGCAATCTTCATGTAATAATAAAATGGATATCCATCAAGCCAATAGATATCATCCATTAATGCATCTGCAGAGATAGATGATTTTTTTATATCTTCTATTGTTTTTCCAAATAATACCTTATAGGAATATATTAATGGAGGATCATTTTCATTACCTTTTATAATCTCATCCCAATCTTTTTGCGTTGGTATTTTTTGCTCACTGTTCATAAACTGTAGGAATTCATCGGGTTGTTTACACTTTTCATTTAAAATAAAAATCTAAAACTTCATAAGGGAATTCTCCCTTTAATTCCTTATGCGGTTTGACTGCATTATAGGAGATTAAGAATCATTTTAGCTTGGACTTTCTATCTTCGCTATTCATGATTTAAATAAATTAATGATCCAAAAGCAAGAGTAGAACCCAAATCTAAGCCTATTCTTCTACCCCATTATCTCATAGTTGCATAAAAAGTTGATTGTCCCGCATGGCTACCAATAGTTACTTTATTGATGGTTAAAACTTTTGTTGCTTATTGCCAAAATAATCAATCCAATAATGAAAGAAGCTATAGCTATAGGTATGGTAATCATAGCACCCCAAACTGCCCACATAAAAATGGGGTCAAAGATAGCAAGTGAGATTATAAAAACATTACCTCCAAGCGCAAGATAAGGAATTAATAATAAAAATATAGAACCCGATCCTAACCTATTCATTATTTTAATAACCAACCAGAATCCTGCAAAAAAACCTATAAATAAAGAAAACAATATGACATTTATAATTACTTTTTCACTTTTAATTTTTTCTTCTTTTATCCTTTTGTCAGTTTCTTTTAACAACTCTCTCAATTCCCATGGGGAGATTGTATTGCCATATTTCCAAAATCCAGTTTTATTTTCTTCAGCATATTTTTGTGTTTTATTATATTGTTCATTAGCTTTTTGTCCAGGTGGCGAAGCCCATGCAAATCCCATCTTTATTAATTCCATACCTACATCTAATTCATCCAAATAAACTGTACCAACAACCTTGGCAACAGCTTTATTATGCGCATCAGGAATACTGATAATCTTAACAATCACTTTTTTCTGATTAATTAACTCTCTTAATGCGTTAACATCACTACTATCAAGTGAATCAAAATTTACCCCTCCATAGATAGCTTCTACTGCTTCTCTAGTACCTTTTTGAGAAGAATACAGACGTTCATAAGTATCAATCTGATAAAATTTAACATATGTTTCTATTTTGGTATTTTTAAATGTACTTGCACAATGAAATCCTAATGCTGTTCCTTGTCTACCACTGATATCTGGAATACATTGAAGCTCTTTATTTTGAGCTAACATGCTTATATGTTGCTCTCTTAAATTTTGTTTTTTTTCAGCATATGTAATATTAAGGTTATTAATAACAAAATAGATTATTAATAATTTTATTGTTGTTTTCATTTAACAATCCTTTTATAAACAAATATGCTTCTATCGCATTAAGAAACTTCAAATACAGATTCCCTGTTAGCTCAGTTGATTATTGATTTTAACAAAAGTGAATTTTTAATGCGACAGAACCAACATCCTTAATCTTCGCGAACAACAATCGGAAGTGAGAATTTAAAAATGCTACCTTGCCCTTCTACGCTCTCGATTTCAAGTTTACTATTATGATTCTCAAGGGCATATTTCACGATGGCAAGACCAAGCCCTGAGCCCCCTTCTACGTTTTTTACATCTCGATTACGGGCGCTACTCACTCGATAAAAACGCTCTGTCAATCTAGGAAGATGCTCTTTAGGGATTCCATTTCCTTTATCTTCGATAAGACATTCGACAGCATGGCCATGTCGTTTAAGTGTCACACTTACAGGGGTATTCTCAGGATTGTGTTCAATCGCATTATAAAAGAGATTATTTAACACCATACTGATTTGAGATTCATTAATGAATACGAGAAATTCTTCATTTTCAGGTATATTCAGCGTCACTTGCGTCCCTTCAGGATTACGTTCAGTATAGCTCTCAACAAGTTTCTCAACCATTTTGCTAAGCCCAACCTCTTGCTTCAACTCCTGACCTGCCCCTTGCTCAAGCTTTGATAATGTCAGCAATTGCGTCGTCATATCATTCAAGCGATTCACTTGTTCTTGCATATGCTTAAAGGCTTTTTCTTCTAATGAAGACAGTTGATCTTTTGTAGAAAGGAGCTCAATATAACCTTGTATCACCGTTAATGGAATCCGAAGCTCGTGGCTAACATTAACAAAAAAACTTTTCCTCATGTTTTCCAAACTAATTTGCTCAGAAACATCTCGGACGACCATCAACAATTGTCCATCAATATAGGGATAGACGATTCTAAACTCATAATAGTGTTTTTCGGTTACTTGAAGTGTTAATGGTTGATCATAATTCTGCGCTCTAAAATAACGAATAAATTCAGGATTTCGAATTAAGTGCAAAATTAATTGATTTTGATCCTGAGGCCAACGCAACCCTAAAAGCTGAATTGCTTTCTGATTACACCAAATTAAATGTCCTTCTTTACTTGCTAAAATATAAGCATCAGGAAAACGCTCTGCGCCGCGACGAAAATAGCTAATTAGATCAGAAAGCCTTTTCCGCTCCTTTCGTTGCTCTGCACGCATTTTATGAATCCCATAAAATACAGAGAGCCAACTTCCTTTTCCCTCTGGTGGATAATAGGAAATATCATCCCAAAGCCATTTAGAGAGTTTACGTAATTGATAAAAATGCCAAAGCAATAACACTGCAGTTGCAACAAATAGACACCAACCTGTATAACCAAATAATAAAGCGCATAAGCCCGCTAGGAGATACACCACCACAACTTCGGAAAGCAATCGTTTCCATGAAAGTTCTCCTAACATATATATTCCTTCTTAGAGTTTAGAGAAACGATACCCTTCTCCTCGTACCGTTTGAAAGTATTTATCATACCCTTTATCTTTAATAGCATGCCTTAAACGCTTTACCGAGACATCTACCGTTCTTTCATCAATATAGCTGTCAATTCCCCATACATGATCCAGCAATTGATTTCGACTGTACACCCGCTCAGGATGAGAGAGTAAAAAGACAAGCAATTTAAATTCAATTCTCCCTAAAAGCACTTCTTCATTTTCAATAAAAACACGATGTGCCTCAATATCCACTTTCATATCATTGCAGATTAACTCTTTATTTGGTAGCTCTTCCGTCGCTTGTTGGTTGGTTAATCGCAATAATACTTGAATCCTTGCTAAAAGTTCTTTCAAAGAAAAAGGCTTACTCATATAATCATCCGCACCTACCGAGAATCCCTCTAATTTGTCATCTAATTCACCGCGTGCTGTGAGCATTAATACGGGCAGTTTTTGTAACGAGGGCTGACAACGAATTTTTCTAAGTAGCTCAACACCGGATCCTTTAGGGATCATCCAATCAAGAATAACAAGTTTAATTGATTCATTTGAAGATAAGAAGGACAATCCTTCCATAAAATCATACGCATTTACGACCTCAAATCCATTTGATTCGAGAAAAAAAGTGAGCATCTCTTGAATTGCAACTTCATCTTCTACAACTAATATCTTCGTCATATTACTGCCATCTTTAATAATCATAAACCCATATAAAATTGTGACAAATGATTATGACCAATTTATGACAACAACCATTTATGCTAATCGTTTTCGCTCTGTAGAACTCTTAAATCCGAGCATTTCACGATACTTTGCAACCGTTCTTCTTGCAATAGAGTGTCCTTTTTCTTCCAACATTACTTGAAGTTTTTGATCACTATAAGGCTTCATAGGAGGCTCTTCTTCTATAATTTCTTTTAAAATAGTCCGAATGGCTATTCCTGATGCATCATCGTCTGCACCAAATGCAGTCGAAATCTGATTTGAAAAAAGGTGTTGAATCGGAATTACGCCTTGAGAACACGCCATAAATTTACCTGCGACTGCTCTAGAAATCGTTGACTCATTTAACCCAAGTTGATCTGCAATATCTTGCTGTCTTAAGGGTTTTATTGCTTTATCTCCCTCAAAGAAATAGTGCTTTTGCGCTTCAACGATGGCTGTCGAAACTTTTAAAAGCGTATCAAAACGGTCTTCAATGCTCTTTATAAAAAATTTTGCTTCAGATAACTGCGATTTAATCATCTCTGTTTCTGCACTTTTTTTCATTTTCGCAAGTCGAGCGTACTTATGATTGAGTCTGAGCACAGGAAGAATTTCTTCATTCAACGTAACGGTGAGGTGATTTCCTTCTTGTTTTACAATAATATCAGGTTTGATAACTTCTATTTTTTCAAATGAATACGCACTTGCAGGATAAGGATTTAAATGCTTCAATCCTTGGAACATTGCAGCTAGAGAATCGTCATCCATACGATACATCTTTTGAATTTTTTTAAGTTCTAGATTTGATAATAATTCGTTATGATTTGTTAATAAATCAACTGCACTTTTTTTCCATGTTGGAGGTGGCTCCATTGCCAAGATTTGAGCAGCCAAGCACTCTCCCAAAGAACGAGACGCAATTCCAGCAGGCTCTAAATGTTGAATATGTTTAAGAACCACCTGCGCTTCATCCTCTTCATATTCTGCATCGGGATAAAGAGTATTAAGTGTTTCTATAAGTTCACAAAATGGCATCAAGAAATAACCATTTTCATCTAATTCATCAATAATAAAATGAGCGATTGTCTGATCTCTATAGGATAATCGCAATGTATTTAATTGAGTCATCAACGTTTCTTGTAAAGAGATGTCATAAGTATCCGTATTGTAGTCATCATCTTCCGAGAAATCGCCAAAGATATTTCGATCGGACATCGAGCCAGAGTCGCTATAACTCTCCCAAGCATCTTCAACTTCAATCGTACGATCGCTATCAAAATCAAGGCTAGATTCTTCATGAGTCTTGTTTATTTCTGAGACAATCTCAGAGTCTTCAAAACTATTTTCTGACGCGACATCCTCTTTTTCTAGCATAAAATTGCTTTCTAACATCGCTTCTATTTCGAGTTCAAGCTCTTGTTGTGTCAATTGTAAAACGCGCAAAGACTGTTGCATTGACTGTGTCAACGCAAGATTTTGGCTCTGTTTTAATACAATCTGTGAACTCATTTTCATAATTTACACATAATAACACAGCACATTGTTTTTTTTGTATAATCAATTTAGTCAAATAACTGTAAAGGCTACAAAGTGAATACAAAAAAGGTACTAATTGTTGATTATGATCCTACTTTTAGCGATCGACTTCACCAATATTTAACACATGAAGGGTTTGATTCAACAACTGTCAACAGTGGGCAAGAAGCACTGATTTCACTTCAAAGAGCACTCTATAACGTCTGTATTTTAGATATTAATCTTCCCATATTAGATGGATTAGAAACACTAAAACAGATTCATGGCAATCACCCTGAACTTCCAGTCATTATGATGTCTGAAAATCCAGAATCGATCGATCGAATATTAGGATTAGAACTAGGCGCTGATGATTTTATTTCAAAAGCTATCGATCAAAGAGAGATCAAAGCACGTATTCGAGCGATTTTAAGACGAACAGAATCGATTATGGCATCTGGCTTCGTAAAAACACTTGATAAAGATAAAATTTACTGGGATCGACAAAAGCGAATTTTTTATATCAATACAAATCCGATTGATTTAACGGGGATAGAATATGAAATTCTTGTAGTGCTTGCTGAAAATCCTGGTTCAGTCGTTTCTAAAGAAAGTATTTCTTTACAAGCAATGCACAAAAAACTTCCTCCGTTTAATCGAAGTTTAGATGTTCATATTTCTAACATCCGTAAGAAAATCGCAGAACATAATATCGAAATAAAAAGTGTACGTGGAAGAGGTTATCAATTGAGTTTGTAGATAAGATATTTTTAGAGTGAAAAGGAGTTATTTATGAAAAAGAGATCCATTCTGTTATTAACAGCACTATTTTTCCCTTTTATCAGTAACGCCGATGAGGGTGATGCTCGCAACATAAATATACTCAACCAATATGCCCTTCACCTAAAGGTAGAAATCGCTCCTCACTCTAAATTAATCAAAGCACAGAATATTTTCACAAAAGATGCTAAAACAGGAAAAATTGCGATAAAACAGACAATATCTTCTGACTCACAAGGATACCCTGATCAATACATAACAGAAATCTTCAACCCTTATGAAACCTCCGTTTTAGAAATTACCGACAGAGTTGATGCTAAAAATAAAGCGATCCACCATAAGAGAAACAATAAAGATACTGATTCAACTGAAGACTATACCTGTTATTTTGAAGTTGATGAGAAAGAAGTGATTACCCAAATTAACTGCCCAAATGATCAAGAAAAGATTGTGTATGATAATGGGAAAATTTCATCCTCTAAAAACATTGGAGTAAATGACTTAGAACGATGGTTTAACTGGAATAATGGTCGCATTCATCAAATCAAAGGAAAACGAACTACAGGTAAAGACAACGAGTATCTTGTAGAAACGAACTTTACATATGATTCAGATGGAAAAATAATTCAGACCAATACAGTGATTACTCAAAATTTTAATAGCATTCCCCAAAAAAGCCTTATCTCATATATCACAACCATGACTGAATTTAATCAATATGGCGATTGGATTAAGGCTGAAATTAAGGCAGATTCTGGAAAGAATGCAGTAATAACTAGAGAAATTACTTACTATTAAAAAGCTACAAGCCAAATGCTACTTTGATCTTTTCAAAATTATATTTGAGAAGCCCAGTATAGGTTGAACCTTCCCCTTTTGATAAAAGCGCATCTGATAATAAAGTACCGCCATTTTTAAGATGATAGTCATTAATAATTACTGAGATAAAGCGATCTTGCTCAATCGA
>CAZBKP010000087.1:0-7271 GCA_964492525.1 uncultured Cardiobacteriales bacterium | reverse complement strand
TTAAAAAGGAAATGAGAATGGCAAAATCACAATCACTACAAGACCCGTTTTTAAATGTACTTCGAAAAGAAAAGATTCCTGTTTCGATTTACCTTATTAATGGTATCAAGCTACAAGGACAAGTTGAATCATTCGATCAATTCGTTGTACTTCTACGCTCTAATGTGAGTCAGATGATTTATAAGCACGCAATTTCAACAATTGTACCTGCTCGTAATATTCGAGTAAGCTTTGAGGAAGATGATGCAGAAGAGATGGTTGAAGAAGATATCGAAGTTATTATCTAAGTAGATGTTTGAGCATAGTGAAAAATTCCAAGGAGGAGACAGAGCGGTATTAGTAAGTTTAGAATCTCAGGATACAACGCAAGGTGATATTCAAGAGTTTCAAGATTTAGTGGGTGCCGCATCTGTTGATGCTTTAGTGCTAATAAAAGGAAAGCTGATTATCCCTAATCAGCGTTTTTTTTTGGGGACAGGAAAAGTTGAGGAAGTAAAACAGGCGGTTGAATCGTTAGATGCCAACGTTGTGATTGTGAATCATGCGCTTTCCCCGAGTCAGAATCGAAATTTAGAAAGAGAGCTTAAAACTCGTGTTGTAGATCGAACAGCGCTTATTTTAGATATTTTTGCCCAGCGCGCTGAAAGTTTTGAAGGAAAACTTCAAGTTGAGCTTGCACAATTAACTCATATCTCAACTCGATTAGTCCGTATGTGGACTCATCTTGATAGTTTAAGAGGGGGGAGCGTCGGCTTAAGAGGGCCTGGTGAAACTCAATTAGAATCCGATCGAAGAATGATTGGTAATAGAATTAAGCAGCTTAAGAAAAAACTAGAAAAGGTACAAAAAACACGGAACCAAGGAAATGCGCTTCGAGATCGTTTGGGTGTTCCTGTGGTTGCGTTTGTTGGATATACCAATGCGGGAAAATCGAGTTTATTTAATCAACTGACGGATGCAGGGACGTATGTTGAAGATCAACTTTTTGCAACGCTTGATCCAAAGCATCGTGCAATCAGATTCGATAATATTGGTAATATCGTATTAATCGATACTGTTGGGTTTGTTTCTAAGTTACCTCATGAATTAGTGACCGCATTTCATTCAACACTTAGAAGTGCGACCGATGCGGATCTTTTACTTGAAGTGATTGATGTAGCAGATGATGAGCGGACTTATAAACTACAAGAAGTTGAAAAGGTTCTTGATGAAATTGGTGCAAGTCGTGTACCCAAAATACAAATTTTTAATAAGATTGATCTTGTTGACACAATAGAGCCACATGTTCTTCGAAATGATGAGGGACGTGTTTCGGCAATTTGGCTTTCAGCTGAAAAAAATATAGGGATTGATCTTTTAAAAGATGCCATTGCTGAATATTTTCAAAATAATCATATTCATACCTATATTACACTCTTGCCCCAAATGGCACGGCTTAGAGCGAAACTATTTCAAATGGATGCAATTAAATCTGAAAAGATAACAGAAGAAGGTGCATTTGAACTTGAAATATTTATGGATAAAAGAGAGTGGAATCGTCTTTGTAAAAATGATGAAGATGCAAAAATCTGCTTCAATCAAGATATTTTAGATGCAAAAAAGTTTGAAAATTGGTAGTTTAATCACCATTAAGAATAGACGTATTTCTTGTTTACTCAATTTTTAAGGGCAGAATGAAAAAGAATATTTTTGAAATGGCTTGGAATGAGCCCAAAGACCGCAAAGATGATGATCATCCAAACCAAAATCCTGATCAAAAAAAAGGTGGAATGCCTGAACTTGAAGATCTAATGAAAGATTTAAAAAGTAAGGTGTTAGGAACAACTTCACATAAAGGCAATGGTGGAGGAAATAATTCTATTTCTAAAATTCCATTTACAAATGGTAAATTTATTTTAGTTGGAATAGTTGCTTTGATTGGTCTTTGGCTATTATCAGGATTTTTCATTGTGACTGAAGGGCAAAAGGCAGTGGTTTTGTTTTTAGGAAAAGAACAAGCTGTTAA
The DNA here is from genome assembly GCA_964492525.1 of uncultured Cardiobacteriales bacterium. Taxonomy (GTDB): domain Bacteria; phylum Pseudomonadota; class Gammaproteobacteria; order Cardiobacteriales; family Wohlfahrtiimonadaceae; genus Wohlfahrtiimonas. The sequence continues at coordinate 5,266 of CAZBKP010000087.1, read as the reverse complement.
AGAGTCAGGCTTAAGATGGAGATTTCCTGCACCTTTAGGAGAGTACAAGATTCTTGATGTGCAACGTCGTTTTTCTCAGCGTATTGGGAATGGTAGCGGTGCAGGAGCAATGATGCTGACAAAAGATGAAGCTATTGTTGATATTCGTGTAGAAGTTCAGTACGAGCTTGATAAAGTTAACCCTGAAAATTACTGGTTTGCCTCTATTCAACCTGATGAAACGCTTCGTGATGTGGTTGAAAGCGCAATGCGTGAGCGAGTTGGGCAAACGAATTTAGATGATGTATTGACGTCAGGCCGTGAAAACTTAATGAAAGATGTTAAAGCACTTGCACAGCAGGTGTTGGATAGTTATGGGATTGGGTTAACAATTACGAATGTTAACTTGGAAGATGCACAGGCTCCTGAGCCTGTTCAGGTAGCATTCTCTGATGCGATTCGAGCACGAGAAGATGAACAGCGTCGTAAAAACCAAGCGGAAGCATATGAGCGTCAAGTTGTGCTTGAGGCAGAAGGTGAGGCGGCAAGAGAAGTTGAACGTGCGATTGCATACAAGCAAAGCCTAATTGCAAGAGCAAAAGGTGATGCAGAGCGCTTTGAAAAGTTAAATAGTGCTTATGTTAGAGCACCTGAAGTCACTCGTGATCGCTTGTATTTAGAAACATTAGAACAAATTTTCTCAAATACCAACAAAGTATTACTCAATACGCAAAGCAATAATCTAATGGTATTACCACTCGATCAAATCTTAAAAGGCGCAAATATTAATGGTACGACACCTCCTCAGAGTGAAACAACAAAGGTGCAGAGCGGATCGCTATTTTCAAATAGTGTAAATAATACTTCTGTAGAGCAGAAACCATCAGGTTCTTCGGTTGACGATCATGGCTTTAAAATGCGTAGTCGTACCGATGGTCGCCGTTAATAGAATTAGGATAGAGAGATAGATTATGCGAAATAAAAATATAACACCGTGGGTGATTGTCGTAGTGCTAGGTCTTTTTGTGATTGCAAATTCTGTTTACATTGTGAAAGAGTGGGAAACAGGGATTCGCTTTAGATTCGGAAAAATTGTACAAAATACGGTTGAACCAGGGCTTAATTTTAAACTTCCATTTTTGGATAACGTTAAAAAGTACGACACAAGAATTCAAACATTGAAGACAGAGCCAGAACGTTTCTTAACGCTCGAAAAGAAGAATCTAATTGTAGATACGTTTGTAAAGTGGAAAGTTGTTGATGGGCAGACATTTTATCAGCGCGTACAGGGAAGTCCTGCACGTTTAAACAATCTATTATTTCCAATTATTCAAAATAATTATCGAGCAGAATTTGGACGACGCAATCTTCAAGAAGTCGTTGCAGGGATTGTCCCGAATTCTAATCAAACAGTCAGAACCTATATTCAGCAAAAGATTTTCGATCAAGTGCAGGAAGAGGCAAAGAAAGCTGGCGTTGAAATAGTTGATGTTCGTATCAAAGGAATTGAGCTTCCAAGAGATGTTTTGGATAGCGTCTTCGAAAGAATGCGTACAGAGCGTGAACGTGTAGCAAAAGAGTTTCGTGCCTCAGGTGAATCAGCTTACATTAAGAAAGTCGCAGAAGCAGATAGAGCCCGCGATGTTAAATTGGCAGATGCATACAGCGAAGCTGAGAAAATTCGCGGTGAGGGTGATGCGGAAGCTGCAGATATCTATGCAAATGCATACGGTAAAAATCGCGATTTTTATCAGTTTAATCGTAGCTTAGAGGCGTATCGTAATTCAATTAAGTCACAAGGTGATGTATTGATTTTAGATACAAACACTGATTTCTTTAAATATTTTCAACCCAAATAGTACAACAATGATGCTGTAGTGTAATGGTTTGATCCCTTTTTTTTTTATTCAAAATATGCTGAGGAATAAGAATAATGGGTAAGAATGTAATTGTTGTGGGTACGCAGTGGGGTGATGAAGGTAAAGGTAAAATCGTTGATCTTCTTACTGAAAAAGCGAATGCAGTTGCGCGTTTTCAGGGAGGGCATAATGCGGGGCATACCTTAGTCATTAATGGAAAGAAAACAGTATTGCGACTAATTCCTTCTGGGATTTTACGTGATCATGTGACGTGTTATATCGGTAATGGCGTTGTGCTTTCTCCTATTGCACTTTTAAGTGAAATGGACGAGTTACTTTCTCAAGGCGTTGATGTCGATAAGCGTTTAAAAATCTCCGAGGCATGCCCTTTAGTGATGCCTTATCATATTGCGATTGATCTTGCGCGTGAAGAAAAACTTGGACAAAATAAAATAGGTACAACAGGGCGCGGTATAGGACCTACATATGAGGATAAAGTTGCACGACGTGCGATTCGTGTTGCGGATCTTTTTTATCCTGAACGCTTTAAAGAAAAGCTCAAGAATGTGATGGAGTATCACAATTTTGTTCTTGTGAATTATTTTGGAAAGCCTGCACTTTCAGTTGAAGAAGTCTATAAAGAAATTATGGCATTGGCACCTCGTATTTTGCCAATGGTTACAGATGTATCCGAAGCTTTGAATACACTTCGTAAAGAAGGGAAAAGTATTATGTTTGAAGGTGCACAAGGTACTTTCTTAGATATTGATCACGGAACATATCCTTTTGTAACCTCAAGCAATACATCATCAGGAGGCGCTTCTGTAGGCACGGGGGTAGGGCCTCTCTATTTTGATTATGTTATGGGGATTGTAAAGGCATACACCACACGTGTAGGATCAGGACCTTTTCCAACAGAATTAACCTGTGAAATTGGAGATGGGCTTGCAAAACGTGGAAATGAATTTGGATCAGTTACAGGGCGAGCTCGCCGTTGTGGTTGGTTTGATGCAGCAGTATTAAAGCGTTCTGTCGAAGTGAATAGTATTTCTGGACTGTGTTTAACTAAGTTAGATGTTTTAGATGGCATGGAAGAAGTTAAAATTTGTATCGGTTATGAGCTCGAGGGTAAAACGATAAGCTACCCTCCTTATGGCGCTGAAAAATTTGCTGCATGTACTCCCATCTATGAAACACATGAGGGATGGAGTGAAACGACAGTGGGCGTGAAATCATTCAATGAACTTCCGCTTAATGCTCAAAAATATATTCGTCGTATTGAATCATTAATTTGTGCACCTGTGGATGTGATCTCAACAGGTCCAGACCGAGATGAAACCATTGTATTGAATGACCCCTTTGCATAAAGCTTAAAAGAGAGTTGTTATGACACTAAGTTGTTTTAAGGCCTATGATATTCGTGGAAGAGTTCCTGATGAACTGAATGAACGTTTGGCGTATGATCTTGGGCTTGCTTATGCATCGGAGTATCAACCAAAAACAGTAGTGATTGGATATGATATTCGTGAATCAAGTCCATTACTTCATGAAGCGTTATCAAAAGGGTTGCAAGAGGGTGGCGCTGATGTGATTTCATTGGGGCTTTGTGGAACAGAAGAGGTCTATTTTCAGACGAGTGCGTTAAAAGCATCGGGTGGAATTATGATTACCGCAAGTCATAACCCGATTGACTATAATGGAATGAAACTTGTCCGAGAAGAAGGGGTTCCTATTAGTAGTGATACAGGACTTGTAACCTTATCAGAGCGAATAGAAAAAGGGCTAGTAACAAAATCTAATAATGTCGGGAATTATTCTGAATATCATGATAAATCACATTATATTGATCATCTATTAAGCTATATCGATTGCTCGCAATTGAAACCTCTAAAAATTGTTGTAAATGCAGGGAATGGCTGTGCAGGTCCTATTGTAGATCTTTTAGAGCCTCATCTTCCTTTTGATCTCATTAAAGTTCACAACGTGCCAGATGGAACCTTTCCAAATGGAATTCCAAATCCTCTTCTTCCTGAGTGTAGAGAAGATACCAAAAATGCCGTGTTAAAACATAGTGCAGATATTGGAGTTGCTTGGGATGGGGATTTTGATCGATGCTTCTTTTTTGATCATACAGGCCGATTTATTGAAAGCTACTATCTTGTCGGGCTACTTGCCCAACAGCTATTGGAAAAACATCCTGGTCAGAAAATCATTATTGATCCCCGTTTGACTTGGAATAGTGAGGCACAGGTTTTGGAAGCTGGTGGAGAAACGATTCTCTCTAAAAGTGGCCATGCCTTTATGAAACAAAAACTGCGTGATGTAAATGCGATTTATGGCGGAGAGATGAGTGCACATCACTATTTCAAAGCATTCTCATATTGTGACTCAGGTATGATTCCTTGGTTGCTTATTGCAGAGCTTATCAGTCAATCAGGTAGAAGTTTGGCGGACTGGGTGGACGAAAGGATTAAAGCATTTCCATGTAGTGGAGAGATTAATTTTAAAGTTCAGGATAGTGCAAAAGTAATTGAAAAAGTATTTGCGTACTTTAGACATATGAATCCAGTTATTGATCAGTTGGATGGTGTAAGCATCTCATTTGATAATTGGCGATTCAATTTGCGTACGTCTAATACAGAGCCTTTAATTCGATTGAATGTAGAAACAAAACGAGATGAGGCATTACTTAATGAAAAAGTAATACTTTTGAAAAGACTGATTAGTAGTTAGTATTCTTTTCTAAAAATAGGTCAATTTCAGAACGAAGGGGAACAGAAGGCTGTGCCCCTTTTTTTGTTACAGAAAGTGCAGCCGCAGCGTGTGCCATCTTAACCGCATCTTCAAGGTTTCGATCTTCTAGCAATGCAGTTGCCAATACTCCATTAAAGGTATCCCCTGCCGCAATGGTATCAATCGCTTTAACAGAAAATCCTTTGATCAATTTTCCTTCTTTATTGTGACTCACCCATGCACCTTGCTTTCCAAGTGTAATAATGACGGTTTTAATTCCCTTGTCATGAAGTATTTGACTTGCACGATTCGCATCTTCCAATGTGTGAATATCAACTCCTGTTAGAATTTTAGTCTCAGTCTCATTCGGTGTAATAATATCAATATTGGATAATAACTCATCAGATAGAGGCTGAGCAGGTGCTGGATTTAGTACAACGCAAGCATTCGTTCGTTTTGCTTCTTTTGCAGCAAGAAAGATTGTCTCCATTGGAATTTCGAGTTGCATGAGCAATAAGTCACATTGCTGAATTGCTTGTAAGTGAGGCGTAATATAATCTGTAGTGATTTGGGCATTGGCACCAGGATAGATGCCAATCATATTCTCCGCATCATTGTTTACGAAAATGAGTGCAACGCCGGTATTTTCATTCTGTATAGCTTCAATTGCAGAGATATCGATATTATCTTTTTGA
>CAZBKP010000086.1:0-7333 GCA_964492525.1 uncultured Cardiobacteriales bacterium | reverse complement strand
AGGGCGTGTAATAGAATAAAAACTCATGCGCAAAGGGATAGGTTTTTTCGTTTGCACCTAATAGATTAATAATTGGATCAATGTTGAACCACAATAAAAGGGATACAACTAATGTGATTAAAAATTGAAGAATAACAGCATTCCCAAGGATTTGTTCAGCAGATTTTTTATCATTTTGCCCCATATAAATGGAGATTCGGCTTGCAGAACCCACACCGATAAGCATTCCAAATGCTGTCATAATTGTCATAATTGGTAATACAATCCCAATCGCAGTCATCGCATTTTCACCAAGATAATCCGCTCGGCTTATAAAAAATCGATTAATAATGTTATAGACTGCGTTGACTGTTGTTCCGATAATTGCAGGTAAACCGTACTGCCAAATTAGACTTTTAACATTTTTATTTTCTAGATCAGTGTAATTTGAATGTCGGTTGGTCATAGGTCCCTCATGTTTAATTCATTGGTTCATATTATAAGGTGGTTTTTTTTAAAATTCTGAGATTAATTTTGGGGTATTAGTGTAATGATAATGCTGATAATGCATTTCTTAATTTTTATAAACAAATCATAAAGATTTTTCTAAAATTTAATCCATTTTATATACTTATCATCGATATATTAAGAATGGATAAACTCATGCAAAACAATCAAAAATTAAATCCAATTGACAGGCAATTTATGTAGGAAGGTTACAAAATGTTTAAAGCTAAAAAAGTCATGGTGTCAGATAGTAAAATGCAGACATATAACACAAGATCCTATCTTGCTGTTTTGCTTTGGCTTACAACAGTTATCATATTGAGCATCATCGGGAGCATTTCTTATGTCACCCTTAGTTCAAATCGATTCTACTTCTAGATGTATGAGATTCTTGGGTATGTTAGATTGGATAGGCGCTTTTTTATTTTATGCGATATGTGTAGTTTCAATAATTTTTCTTTGTCGATGTTGGTAAAAGATTCTCTTATGGAACGGGTAGTAACGGATAGTGAATAGATTGCTAATAAATGGTTAAGGAGTATATGCTATTATAGTATTAGTTTATATATGCTAATTACATTAAGAACAAGGAATACAGGGATAATGAGTTCTAGACGACCAATTGATAGATTAAAGATTGAAGGATTTAAGTCTATTAAATCATTAGACTTAGATTTAGAACCAGTAAATGTATTGATTGGTTCTAATGGCTCAGGTAAAAGTAATTTTGTATCTTATTTTCGTATGTTATCTCAATTGATTGAAGGGCGCTTGGCAGGCTGGGTTAATCAACAAGGTGGGGCGGACCGTGTTTTGACTTTTGGTACTAAAAACACGGAAAAATTGTATTCAAAAATTAATTTCCAGCAAAATGCATATGCTTTTGAGTTGTCATCTACTGTAGATGAGCGCTTGATATTTAATTTTGAAACTGGATATTTTCATAATATTATTTATGATAATCCATATAGTGTTGGTCTGCAAAATGGATTATCAGAATCTATTTTAAAAGAATGTAATGAGCGTATTGCTCAATACTGTTATAAAGCTATTTCTAATTGGCGTATTTATCATTTTCATGACACCAGTGATACAGCAGGCATTAAACGTAAGGGAGCGGTACACGATAATAAATATCTTCGTCCAGATGCTGCTAATTTAGCGGCATTCTTATATCGCTTGAAGAATGATTATATTGAGCATTATGAGTCCATTATTGATACCGTACGTTTAGCTATTCCATTTTTTGATGACTTTGTTTTAGAGCCAAAGGAATTACCAACTGAAGAGGAGCAAATTCGTTTGTTATGGCGACAAACGGATAGTGATTATGAGTTATGGCCAAGTCAATTATCAGATGGCTCAATTCGTTTTATTTGTTTAGTGACAGCTTTAATGCAACCCGATCCTCCTTCTACAATTATCTTTGATGAGCCTGAATTAGGGCTGCATCCTTATGCCATTACGTTACTTGGTGCATTATTTAGACGAGCATCTGAACGCATGCAACTGGTCATTTCAACGCAATCAGTCGCATTGCTTAATCAGTTTAATTTGGATGAAATTATCACTGTAGATAGGAAAGATGGTTATTCTATATTCAAAAGATTGGATGAAAGGCAGTTTTTAGCTTGGCTAGAAGAATATACGATTGGTGAGCTTTGGGAAAAGAATTTATTAGGTGGGAGACCACTGTAATGAAAAGAGTCTATATTATTTGCGAAGGACAAACGGAAGAGGGTTTTGTAAATCAATTATTGCAGCCTTATTTTATTCAGCAAAATATTTTAGTTCAAGCACCATTAATAGGTAAGCCTGGACACAAAGGCGGCAATGTTAATTTGCCACGATTATTGACGGATCTAGATAAGATACTGAATGGTGATCGTTCAGCATATTGTACGACTTTGTTAGATTATTATGGTTTGCCATCTGATTTTCCTGGTAAAGAAGAAGCCGATCAACAAAATGTTCTTGCTAAGAAAAATGAAGTGATCCATACCGCATTATATAAATCAGTGGAAGGTCAATTAGGTTCTAGTACGGCTTCTCGTTTTATTCCATATATACAGATGTATGAGTTTGAAGCCTTATTATTCAGTGATCCAGTATTAATGGAGAACAAACTTAAAACACAAGGATTTGTAGATATTAGGAAATCATTTGATTCACCCGAACATATTAATAACAGCCCACAAACTGCGCCATCTAAGCGTATTTTAAATCTGCATGCCAATTATAATAAAGTATTGGATAGTTCCATGTTAACTCAAAATATTACGTTGGATATCATACGCAAAGAATGCTCATTATTTGATGCTTGGTTGAGTCAAATAGGTGAATTGTTTTAATAAAACATCTTTTTATACAAAAACTTGATCTAGTATATTTGTATGTTATTGGATACTTTAATGTTTTATTTGACAAATAAAAAAAATATCAAAAGGTCTTTTAATAACCACCTAACGCACCAGAATACTATTCGTAAATTCAATGATCTCTTTTGATGCTTTGATTGCCTTATCGTGATTAGGCATTTCAAATAATTCAGGGTAGGTTCTTAAGTAACGCATTTTGTCGAAAAGAGGTTTAAACTTTTCTACTTCAACTGCTTCGGATTGCATGAGAAGAGGAGAGATTGCTGCGTGAGAGCGATCATTTAAGCGTTCTATCAAGTATAAAAAGCGAATATAAAGGGCTAATACACTATTATCATTCAGACAAAAGACTTCGACATTATTCCATTTATCCCAGAGTTTTCCACTATAGTGGCGAAGTGTATTTGCAATACCGCCAACGACTGCTCCTGTTGCCGTCGCTGCGCCTAATGTTGTGAGTCCACTCATTAAGTCAATTCCTGCAAAAGCACCTGCACCTGCAACGGCTCCTTTGCTAAATTGCATTGAGAAATTAATCATTTCATCTGTTGATAAAAACTCATTTTGTGCATAGGCATTTGTAAGAGGATAAGCAATATAATGCACATCTTCTCGGCTAAACCGATAAATCTTTAAAAGTGCATCAACAGCCTTTTTCTCAACTTTGATCACTTTCTTTTCTAAAGATTGAGACAGTTTTTCTGAATCAATCGGGATCGGAGATTTGACTTGTAACGTCATTAAATTGATGAAGAATTGACTCGCAATTTTAAGCGCATCTTGTTTTTTGAGCTGATCCTTTTGATTTTGCTCATCAATAAATACTTGAATCGCATCATAATGCTCAGGAAACATAATTGAAATCTGTTCAAACAAGCGCTGTTTACGTGGCAGGATAATCGTATCGTAGACAAGATAATTATGGAGTCCATAGGCACGAAGTTCGGTTTTCCATTCTTCTAAAAATCCCTCTTCAGAGATGAAATTCAAGATAGGTAAAATTGGAATATGCGCCTTTTGAAGAAGTGCAATTTCATCAAGGTATTTTGGAAGAATGGGTTGGCGGATATCGATGACATAGAGTACGAGATCACTTCTTAACACTTGACGCAGAATTTTGATCTCTTGATCAAACTCTTCTTGCATTTCTGGCGCTTGAAGGAAGAGTTTAAGGAGCGATTTTTCTTCACGTTTAGCAACTTCATCGCTACGCATATTCTGTAAAGCTTCTAAAATGCCCATCGCGTCTTCAATTCCAGGCGTATCATAGAAGTTAAATTCAACGGTAGAAGCACTCAGTGAAATCATTGTGACATCAATCGTTGTGGAGGGTGCATTTTTAACTTCACCAAAGGATTGATCATTTGTAAGCGCACGGACTAATGACGTCTTTCCCGTGTTAGTATGGCCGACAATTGCAATATCAAGAATTAGCATGTGTATCTCACTTGGATGATTTCATTCTTGTCTAAAAGAGGCGAAAGAAGACGATCCCATTCGGTTTCAGCATCACTTTTTTCTTGATCAAATGAGAGGATCATTGTCGTGCCTTCACTTAAATTTAATAGTCGTAGAATTCTTCTTAAAATTCCACGATCAGGCATTTGGTTGCCATCTATGTAAAGCGTTAAATACTCGGCAGGTTCAGCCTTGAGCTTAGATTCAAAAGATTGAAAAGCATTCATATCATTTAGAATCGCACATTCATTTGGGAGTTCATGATTTTTGGGCACATCAATCGCAATATGATAACGATGGGTGCCTTTAAAGATGGACTTAGGTGTACGCGTTAAAGTAGGGCGCTTCGATGCTTTATCGATCAATTTACTTTGAATAAAGGGTTCATCTACTTCGGTTTTTGATGAACGTTTGAGTTTAAGACTAAAGTAGAGAAGACAAATCAATCTTGGGAGAAGTCCATAAATAAAAATGCAAGAGAGAATCCATTTCGCCCAAAGTGCGCGCTCATGATCTGTGAGTGACTGCTCAAGTGTATCTGTAATCAATTTATTATCAATGGGAAGAGATAAAATTAAATCAGGTAATATCGTCAATGATTTTATCAGCATTGAGAATAATTCATTATGTGTAAATAACGTTGTGCCAAGCTGAAATTGATAAGATTGAAATGAAAATTTAAAAAACATGACCACAAGTGTGACGATTAAAATAATCGACCACGAAAAATGACTGATGACTTGAACCAAGTCCTTGGGATTCACAGAAAGAGAAAGACCATGATTAAATGATGTAGATTTCTTTTTAAGGAAAAAATGGCTCACCGAAAGAATGAGCTCAGAAAAAAAAGAAAAAGAGAAAATAAGTGAAAGACAGAGAAAAAATATAGAAGGGAGTGTAAATGCAAAAAGTGTATATAGGGGATGTAGAGGAGAGACCAAGAACGTATTAATACCCATCGTTGTTGTGATTGTAAGAATCAGCGCCCACACAAAAAATATTATGCGCCAATGGCGCATAATTTGATTGATGGCTGTAATGGGAATGATCTTATTCATGAAAGAATTGTAAAATAGAGCGTATTCTGTTTGACGTCAGTAATTTTAATATGTGTTCCTTCGGGGCAATCCTTTCCTTCAATGATCCAGACAGAATCTCCTATTTTGAGTTGCGCAGTTCCATTTTCAACTTTCTGACTCGTCACAAATGTTTTTCCAACATATTGGGAGCCGAGCACTTGATTAAGATTTTGTGTAACGATTGATTTTGTATCAGGTTTGCTTTTACGAATAACCAAAATAGCAATAAGTACAAATACGATCGAAAGCACTGCAAATATCGCAATAGAGGTCACTAAGCTTAAAGGAAAAAAGAGCCCGATTAATCCCACACATAAGGCACTTAAGCCAAACCAAAAGAGAAAAATACCAGGAATAAGAAGCTCTAGAATGCCGAGAACACAGCCTAGAATAATCCATGCTTGGGGAGTGAATGACCATGACATCATTGTAAACCCTCCTTAAATAACTACTTGGTTGATTTTGTGGATTGTAATAAATCAGCAACACCCGCTAACGAACTGACAATGCCTGTTGCTTCCATGGGCATCATAATGATCTTATCGTTATTGCTCTCTGCGATTTTTGCAAAGGCTTCTACATATTTTTGTGCCACAAAGTAATTGATTGCTTGAACATTGCCCTCAGCAATGGCTTGAGACACGATCTCTGTTGCTTTTCCTTCCGCCGCGGCTAAACGCTCTCTTGCTTCTGCATCTAAAAAGGCAGCGGCTTTACGTGCTTCACCTTCTAAAATCACGCGTTGCTTTTCACCTTCTGCTTTTAGAATCTCAGCTTGACGTAAACCTTCTGCCTCTAGAATTGCTGCACGTTTTTCACGCTCTGCTTTCATTTGGCGAGCCATTGAATCGATCAAATCACGAGGCGGGGCAATATCTTTAATTTCAATACGCGTTACTTTTACGCCCCAAGGTGCAGTCGCATGATCCACAACGGAAAGAAGTTTGGCATTGATATCATCACGTTTAGAGAGGAGTTCATCCAGATCCATTGATCCCATCACAGTACGGATATTCGTCATGATGAGGTTGATAATTGATAGAGTTAAGTTGTTGACTTGATATGCAGCGAGTGCAGCATCTGTTACTTGGAAGAAGGCAACCCCATCCACTCTAACCATCGCATTATCACGTGTGATGACTTCTTGTGAAGGGACATCCATGACTTGTTCCATAACATTAATTTTCTTACCGACGCGATCAAAAAACGGAACGATCAAATTAATACCAGGTTTTAAAGAACGCTGATAACGCCCAAAACGTTCGACTGTCCACTCATTTCCTTGAGGTACAGTTTTAACACCTGTAAAAATCAAAAAGAAAATAACCGCTAATATGATTAATGCAATTTCCATAAGTCTTCCTTAATTAATTATTAATATTATTTAAATTTTATACGCTAAATGAGTTTCCACATCCACACGTTGTTGTCGCATTCGGGTTGCGAATTACAAACTGTTCTCCTTGTAAATCTTGAGTGTAATCAATCTCGGCGCCCACTAAATACTGATAGCTCAAAGGGTCAATTAAAAGTGTTACACCTTGGTTTTCAATCTCAACATCACCTTCATCAACGGATTCTGCAAAAGTAAATCCATATTGAAACCCAGAGCATCCGCCTCCTTGAATGTAGACTCTAAGCATAAGGTTAGGATTCTCTTCTGATGCAATGAGTTCTTTTACTTTTAGGGCTGCCGCATCCGTAAAATTGATATCAAAATCCATGATAATTACTCCTGAGTGAAAATTATATTTTCCTATTATAAAGGATTTTAAACACAAAGTTGTGGTGATCTCTTATTAATTTCATGGATGATAACTGACAAAATTTGTCTATTCTGTGGTTAAAGTGACAAAAAAAGTTACTCCTCTAAAAATGAATTTTTCATCTTTATGAAATGATTTAGATAAATATTGGTATGAAATATGCTTA
>CAZBKP010000085.1:0-7364 GCA_964492525.1 uncultured Cardiobacteriales bacterium | reverse complement strand
CATCTGTATATGTATTATCCACAAAGGGGGCATCAAGTGAAGCTGCTCGTCTTTTAGCAGAAAAAGAGAATAAGTCAGATTTAATTGGAGGAGTTAAATTATCAGATAAAGATAATGCGATTGCTTCTATGTTATTAGATATTTCTCAAGATGCCACAATAGAGGCTTCCCATGAGCTAGGTAAATATATTTTGGCAAACTTAAAGCGAGATACTAAACTTCATAAAAGTGGTGTAGAACGGGCAAACTTTGCTGTATTAAAGGCACCGGATATTCCTTCAGTTCTTGTTGAAACTGGTTTTATTTCAAATCCAAGTGAAGAAAGAAAATTACGAAATAAATCTCATCAAGTTAAACTTGCGAATGATATTGTGGCTGGTGTCAAAGCGTATTTTAAAAAACGCCCAGCAACAGAACTTGTATACAGTGCCTCAGTTGTACCTAAAAATAGTCCAAGCAAATCAGTTGTTAATACTCCACCTAAAGTAGCTCCTAAGACACAGAATAGTACAAATAATGTGGCACTTCCAAAACTTGTATTAGAGTCAAAAACTCAATCAAAGGGGCAACCCACAAAAACAACAACGCAGAATGCAAAAAAAGTTCATACCGTCGTAAGAGGTGAGACCTTACAGCAAATTGCTAAAAAATACAAAGTAACAGAAGCAGCGCTTAAAAAAGCAAATGGTTTGCCTGCTAATCAACTTAGAGTGATTGCAGGAACGAAGTTAACTATCCCTTAAACTAAAGATTGTAGAAAAGATATAAAATGGAATACGCGAAATTAATTTATGCACTTGACTTGTTTGGCACTGTCGTTTTTGCTCTTTCAGGTGTGCTTGTTGCTGCGCGCAAAAATATGGATTTTGTTGGTGTTGTAACGCTTGCATCTGTCGTTGCAATTGGTGGTGGAACAATAAGAGATTTAATTCTCAGAGTAGATGTGATTTTTTGGGTCGCTGATAATACGTATATCTATGCCATTTTAGGAACATGCGTTGTAGGTTCTTTTTGGATTTCACAAGTTGATAAATTAGACCGCAGGTTGCTGCCAATTTTTGATGCATTAGGACTCGCAGTTTTTGTTGGGATTGGGTTTAATAAAGCTTTAACCTATGGCACAAGTTATCTTATTGCGTTAATTCTTGGAACACTTACTGGAGTGGGTGGTGGCGTAATTCGAGATACTCTAGCAGATGATGTTCCTTTTATTTTTAGGAGGGAAATATATGCAACTGCATGTGTTATCGGAGCGATGATGATAACCCTTTTACTGCTATTACACGTTCCTCATACATATGCCATCGTTATGGGAATGCTAACGACACTCGTAGTTAGATTATGGGCAATTAAAAATGCGATGGGATTACCACAAATTAAGCTATAAAATTGGGATCTTTGTGCTAGAATCTTTTGGATTTACACTAATTTTTGGATGAAGAAGGTAGCCATGTCGGAAGAAATTATACGTACTAACTTTATAAGACAAATTATTGATAATGACCTTAGTACAGGAAAGTATCAGAGCTCAAGTGAGATCTATACTCGATTTCCTCCTGAGCCAAATGGTTATCTTCATATTGGGCATGCCAAAGCGATTTGTTTGAATTTTGGAATTGCAGAAGATTATCAAGGGCGTTGTAACCTTCGTTTTGATGATACAAATCCAACAAAAGAAGAGCAGGAGTTCGTATCTGCTATAGAGTACGATGTGAAATGGCTTGGATACCATTGGGAAAAGAAATGCTACGCTTCAGATTATTTTGAACGTTTTTATGAGTATGCCGTTCTTTTGATTAAAAAAGGACTTGCATATGTAGATGATTCCAACGCAGAAGAGATGCGTGCAATGCGTGGGACTCTTACAGAATCAGGTGTGAATTCGCCTTACCGTGATCGATCAATTGAAGAAAATTTAGAGCTTTTCGAACGAATGAGACAAGGTGAATTTGGTGATGGAGAGAAAATTCTTCGTGCAAAAATTGACATGACTTCACCGAATATGAATTTAAGAGATCCTGCTTTATATCGAATCCGTCATGCCACACATCATCAAACGGGAGACAAATGGTGCATCTATCCTATGTATGATTTTGCGCATGCATTAGGGGATGCATTTGAAGGAATTACCCATTCTTTGTGTTCACTTGAATTTGAAGATCACCGTCCACTTTATGATTGGTGTATTGAGCAGTGTGAGATCACTAAGAAACCGCATCAGTATGAGTTTTCAAGATTGAATCTACAATATGCGATTACTTCTAAACGTAAATTGACGCAATTAGTCGTAAATAAAGTTGTCGATGGTTGGGATGATCCTAGAATGCCTACGATTTCGGGATTGCGCCGTAGAGGGTGCCCTCCAGAAGCGATACGTTTATTTGCAGAGCGAATTGGGGTCACTAAGTCTGAGAACTCTATAGAAATGGAACAGTTTGAACAGTGCATGCGCGACGTTCTAGAGGACAAAGCAGAGCGACGTATGGCAGTATTAAATCCTATTGTGTTAAAACTTGTGAATGTTTCGGATGAGCAAGTTCTTGAGCTTGCAAACCATCCGAAAGATGAGAGTGCTGGAACGAGAAATGTTCCTTTCTCAAATGAAATTTATATCGATCAAGCAGATTTTCAACTAGAAGCAGATAAAAAATATAAGCGTTTAGTTTTGGGCGATTATGTTCGCCTGCGTGGCGCCTACATCATTAAAGCAACGGATATTGTTAAAAATGATAAAGGTGATATAGAAGAAATTATAGGTGAGATTGTTCCTGATTCACTAGGAAAGAATGTTGAAGGAATTAAAGCCCGAGGCGTCATTCATTGGGTTTCTGCAAAACATGCGATTGATGCAAAAGTAAACTGCTATAACCGTTTATTTACCATTCCTCATCCCGACAAGGAAGAGGGGGAAATTAGTGACTATATCGCCCCTGATTCATTGGTTGTGATTGAAGCTAAGCTTGAACCTTCGTTAAAAGATGCACCGATCTCACTTGCTTATCAATTTGAGCGTGAAGCTTATTTTGCACGAGATTCTAAATCCAAAGAGTTGACATTTAATAGGGTCGTGACGTTAAAAGATAGCTTCGGGAAGTAGTTCATGTCTTTTTATGACAGCTTTATGGCACAGATCAGCAGTATTTTACTCTACAAGGAAAGCCTATTAGAGGGGTTTTGGCTCACGACTCAGTTGGGTCTACTCTCTTTATGCGTTGCGTTGATGATAGGAATCGCTGTCGCCTTATGTGCTACGAGTCAATCTCGGGTATTAAAAGGGGGGGCATTTGTTTATACGACCTTTATTCGTGGCGTTCCTGATATTGTCTTGATATTTTTGTTCTACTACGGAATACAAGAGGGTGTCAATAGACTAACGGCATGGCTTGGTAGCGAACAGATTAATCTCAATCAGTTTGTCGTCGGTGTGATTGTGATAGGGCTTATCTTCGGTGCGTTTATGGCTGAAACGTTTAGAGGCGCACTATTAGCTGTTCCAAAAGGACAGAAAGAAGCGGCTCAAGCATTAGGTCTCACGACTCAAAAACTTTACAGACGAATTATTCTACCGCAAGCGATGAGATATGCTCTTCCGGGTTTGAGTAATAATTGGCTCGTGTTATTAAAGGCAACAGCATTAGTTTCATTAATTAATTTACAAGATTTCGTCTTTATTGCGAAGAGTGCAGGAAGCACAACAAGAGAACCTTTTACATTTAACTTGTTTGCGGCAGTAGGTTTCTTGTTTTTTACAACAATCTCTATCATCATTATCAAGTGGTTAGAGAAGCATTTTTCAAAAGGAATTGTGCAAAGCGAGGCGTACTATGGTTAGTATGATTGAACAGTATGGCCAAAGCTATTTAAATGGAATTTGGCTGACCATTCAGCTAACATTCATCGCATCTATTGTAGGATTGGTACTTGCAATACCTTTGGCATTTTGCGCAATGTCGAAGAATCCTTTAATTCGTCTTCCTGTTGCTGCATTTAGCTATTTTTTTAGAGGAACGCCTCTTTTAATTCAAATTTATTTACTCTATTTTGGACTTTCACAATTCCCTGAAATTCGTAAAGTCGCTTGGTTATGGTCCATCCTAAAACATGCCTATTGGTGTGCCATTATTGCATTTACTTTAAATACATGTGCCTATACGATTGAAATTTTTAAAGGTGCTTTCAAGAGTACGCCGAGAGGGGAAGTTGAAGCAGCTATTGCTATGGGCATGAGTAAATTTCAAATTTTTAGAAGAATTATATTCCCATCCGGGGTTAGAAGAGCACTCCCTGCGTATAGTAACGAAGTGATTTTTATGCTTCATGGTACTGCGCAAGCTTCTGTTATCACGTTACTAGATGTTATGGGCGTTTCTCAAATGATCACTCGTGAGTCGCTTAGCTACGTTACACCCTATTTAATTGCTGCACTCATTTATTTATGTTTGACATTTACCTTAGTTGGCATTTTTAAATGGTGTGAATCTCGCTGGTTAAGCTATTTACATCCTCAACGATAACAAAAATAAAAGGAGTCGAAAATGAATATCCCTAACATCTTAACCTTGCTTAGAATTGTTGCGATTCCTGTATTTGTTTTAATCTATTTTATTAATTTTAAATCCCATATTTGGGGAATAGAGACTAAAAACTTTTTATTATGTTTGATTTTTGCAATTGCAGGAATTTCAGATTGGTTCGATGGGTATCTTGCACGCAAACTTAAAGTCACTTCCCCCTTTGGCGCTTTTTTAGATCCTGTTGCAGATAAGTTAATCGTAGCTGCAGCACTTATTTTGATAGTCGTTGATAACCCAAGGTGGTACAACATTATCTGCGTGATTGTTATCATTAGTCGAGAAATTACGATATCTGCATTGCGAGAGTGGATGGCAACTCTCGGTAAACGAAACTCAGTTGCCGTTTCTTGGATTGGAAAATGGAAGACCACCTTTCAAATGGGATCGATCGGGTGTCTTCTATTTAAACAGAGTGTCTTTCATCTTCCTGTATATCAGATTGGAGAAGTGATGCTGGTGATAGCAACAGGTCTCACACTTTATTCAATGATTGATTATCTTATCCTTGCGTATAAGAGCCATCAGTAAAATCTAAGCTACGCAAAAATTGCTCAATCATTAGTACGGTTCTTAGTTCTGCTTCAGGAATATTCTCTGAGATAAACGATGAATCAAATGTGAGCGTTTTAAGTGTATCGATTCCTTTTTTACGAAGCGCTTTCGTCATTAAATGCATAAGCCAAAGAATAAAGGGAGAGCTTGATACACAAATATTAAGCTGAGTTATCATTTCATTTTGTATCTCTAACTTAAGCGTGATTTCGCAATTTGCTTTAGTGAATTTAAATGTGTGGGTGGGAATAAATTCATTGGGTTCTATGAAGTCTGGAATAAAGGTTTTATCCGTTGAGTTGTAGAGCGGGATGGGAAAGTCTGTTTTAATACCTTTCGCAATCTTCTGTAGCGCATCTATTGCATTGTAAAGGTCTGTGACTGCTTTTCTAAAGTCGAACTCTAGGAGTTGTCTTCCCAAACTGATGCGAATACTTTCGCTCGCATGTTTTGTGCTGTAGTGCTGTTCTGTTAATACATGTGAAGGAATGGTTTCATCACTATTACATGCAGACCCACGAGAAAAACATAAGTGGGGAAGGGCATTCATGAGGTTATCTGCAAATACTTCTGGAATATGGAGATTAATAATCGAATCAACTTTTTTATCTTCATGGCCATTACGAGTTACCCCAAGTGGCTTTAAGCTTTCTAGTAAAAAGTGACAACGTTGTTGAGTAAGGTCAGACTCCGTTTTATAGTGCATTTCTAATAAAGACATTGCACGGCTTAGCCCTAAGATTTGATGATTGCTGAGTGTTCCAATACCATTTCCTAAGGGGGATTTAGCACCATCGATCACATTTTTTAGAGGAAGTTTCGGGAACTCTCTTTTATAGAGTACGCCAATCCCTTTAGGTCCATAGATTTTATGCGCCGTAAAGCTTGCGAGATCAACACGTTTAAGATCAATCCGAAAGTGAGGAAGCGCCTGCGTTGCATCGACATGGAAAATGATATTGTGCTTGAGTGTAACCTCCCTAAATCCTTCGATATCATAAATCTCACCTGTTTCATTGTTTACCCAAAGGGAGGTGAAAATCGCAGTATCAGGACGAATGGCGTGTTCTAACATCTCTTTGGTGATTTTTCCTTGGTCATTAGGTGCAAGGAAGGTAACTTCAAAACCTTCTCGTTCCAATGCGTTTACCGTTTGGAGGGTTGCTTTATGCTCAGTTGTGATCGCAATAAGGTGCTTTTTATGTTTTTGTGTTCCCATGACCCCTTTAAGCGCAAGGTTTATAGATTCAGTGGCTCCACTCGTCAGGCGAATAGTGTCATAGGGTACCTCTAAAAAGTTTGCAATATCGTGGATTGCAGCGTTTATCTTTTCTGAAGCAAGTCGACCTAAAATATGTTCGCTACTTGCATTCCCCCATAGCTTTTGCATCCCAATCATCATCTCAGTCATCACTTCATCTGCGATCGGGGTTGTTGCTGCATAATCAAGATAAATAATTTTTTTATCCACGAAATCTCCTCGTCTGTAATGCATAAATAATACTGCGATAATCATATCACTTGTCTGTTTTTTATACTTTACTTTTTAGTGGGATGATCTATACTATTTGCTCATTTTGGAGAAGTGGCCGAGAGGCTGAAGGCGCGCCCCTGCTAAGGGCGTATACGTTAATAGCGTATCGAGGGTTCGAATCCCTCCTTCTCCGCCAGAAATAAAGCCCCTTAGTATTTGCTAAGGGGCTTTTTTATAATGTTTATCAAGGTATATGAACAATTTGATTCATAAAATTGTCTAGGAATATTTTTAAATTAGCTATTCAATGACTCGTTATCAGGATTATGTTTTAGGCATAAACTATGCCCAACTCAACACTTGAGAAATAGCATATTTGATAAAAAACTACTTCGTAAACTGAATTTGTACACTACCTGATCCTAAAATGCTCTGTAATTGAGAAGGATTATCAACTTTTCCAATACGTGTATAAGAGTAAGATGAATTAAAGGAGAGATAGAATAGGACGAGTGTATTGCTCCCAAAGAGCATTAAATCCCCGCTATAAATTCGCCCCGGTGTGACTGTTTGTGTTGGAAGCGATATTGGCAATCGAGTATGTTTCTCGTTCCGATTAAAATCTTCCATAGACAGCGAAATGGGCAGCATATTCTCGAAAGCTCTTGCTGCCTCTGAGTCTTGTAGGGATACATTAAACCTTTGACCATTCACAATCATTGAAATATTAGAGCCTTGCATACTTCTTGTCTCAGCACTGATCA
>CAZBKP010000084.1:4393-7401 GCA_964492525.1 uncultured Cardiobacteriales bacterium | reverse complement strand
TGAGAGTAAGGATTCATTAGCCAGTCGTTCTATTATCGCCTCGGCACTTAGAATAACGGCAAAATATCATGCTGTAATTTACGAGGCACTGACAGAAAATGGCGCATCGCTCTTGCCAAAGATTGCTTCTCTTCTTCAGGGAAAAACTACGCATATCACGATTGAAGAGGAAAAAATAACGGCTCATTTTCCGACTCAAATAGAGGAAGAGTTCACAGAGGATGAGCGGCTTAAAATTCCAAGTGTACTGGATGGATTGCGTGTGTTTATAACGCTTGCAGAAAAGAAGATGGACTCGCCCAAGATGCTTTTTTTAGCAGGCATATTTGCCTATGAATTAGTCGCTCAATTTGAGCCGATCCCTTGCCATGATGAAAGTATGCGAGAGATGCCAGATTTCTGTTTTTATCTTGCAGAGCGTTATTGTGTGATCGATCATATCGCAAAAACAACGGAGGTGATCTCTATTCAATTTGGAGAGGCATTATTGACACATACACAATCTAAATCTAATTTGCCTATTTTTAGCCCTATAAAAGAGACACTCACAACAGTTACGCCCGCATTATCTGATGAGGACTTTATCTCACAAGTAGCTGATTTAAAACAATATATTGAAGCTGGGGACGTCTTCCAAATCGTTCCTTCTCGAAAATTTCATCTTAAATGTGAAAATGCTTTAAATGCCTACCAAACTTTAAAAAAAACCAATCCAAGCCCCTATTTATTTTATATGAAGGATAGTGAATTTGAGGTATTTGGGGCATCGCCAGAAAGTGCGTTGAAATACACGAAAGAGACGCATGACGTAGAAATCTATCCCATTGCGGGAACTCGCCCAAGAGGATTAAACCCAGATGGGAGCATTAATAACGATCTTGATAGCAGATTAGAGCTCTCCTTACGGACAGATCAAAAAGAGCTTGCGGAACATATCATGCTGATCGACCTTGCTCGCAATGATGTTGCCAAAATATCACAAACGGGAACACGCCATGTAATCGATCTTGCAAAGGTAGATCGTTATGCCTTTGTGATGCATTTGGTCTCACGAGTCGTGGGGAAATTACGGGAGGATTTAGATGCACTCCATGCGTATCAATCTGCGATGAATATGGGAACCTTGACAGGCGCACCGAAAATCCGCGCAATGCAGTTGATCGCACAGCACGAAAATTCGCCAAGAGGAGCATATGGTGGGGCGATTGGCTATCTCAAGGGAGATGGAACATTGGATACGTGTATTGTTATTCGCTCGGCATTCGTTAAAAATGGTATAGCAACCGTACAAGCAGGGGCGGGCATTGTAAAACATTCTGATCCTATCTCTGAAATGGAAGAGACAAAATCCAAAGCACGCGCGGTTATTCGTGCGATTTTAGCGTCACAACATAGCTCGGAGGTATTTTAAATGGCGACACTTATTCTGATCGATAACTTTGATTCATTTACCTACAACCTTGTGGATGATCTCAGAAGAATGGGACATCAGGTTGAGATTTATCGTAATACGACCTCGATAGAGAGGATCGAAACAAGGCTGAATCATTATCACGATTCAATCCTGCTGATTTCCCCAGGACCTGGATATCCTAAAGATGCAGGGATGATATTACCTTTGATTCAAAAGATTAAAGGAAAACACCCGATAATTGGTATTTGTTTGGGGCATCAGACAATTATCGAGGCGTATGGCGGGAAGATTATCCCAACAGGAGATTATATTCATGGCGAAGCCTCTTTTATTGAGCATGATGAAAAAGCGATGTTTGCATCTGTGCAGAATCCACTGTTAGTCGCGCGCTATCACTCATTGGTGGGTGACACTATTCCCGATGAGTTGGTTGTGAATGCACACTATAAAGGGTATGCAATGGCCGTTAGAGATGATGAACATTATGTTGCAGGCTTTCAATTCCATCCTGAATCCATTTTAACGACGTATGGGTATCAACTTCTTGAGAATACGATCAATTGGGCGATAAAAAAATCCCCCAAGGAGAATTAAACACTTTGGGGGATTTAATCACGTACTACATCTTAAAAGGTATAACGGTATCCTATGTTGATTTGTCGCTGATTGAAGTGTTTTCCTCGGTTGTAATTGAGGTTCATATAGAGATTATGATCTTTATTTATTTGAGTATTTGCACCGATCTCATATTGCCACCAAGAGCTTTTCATTGAGTAGTTCTCAGGGCTTGTATTGAGGACAAATCTACCATCATTTGAGAACTCTTTTAGATACGATATTTTAAAGAATATATTTTTAGGATCCGCATCATTAAGAGTGTAACCCAATTCAGAACCTAAACGCCCGATAATAGAGTCTCGGCTTCCGATATTAACTCTCAAGCCATTACTTGCTTTAACCGTATCTTGATCAAAAGACGAATATGTCAACTGAACTTGAGGTGTTGCATAGAGTCCTTGTTTTTCAGGAGTAAAGTAGTACTGTTTACCAACCTCTACAGAAGTTGAGAAGACATTTGTTGAATATTTACCATTAATCAAAGCGCCCGCAGTATCAAGGACATTGAATTTATTTTTCATATAGCTGTATCTGAATAATGCATCCACATATAATCCATCATCATGAATATACGTTGCATAAAGTGCAAGTCCATATCCTTTTAATGTGCCTGAACCACTGCGATTACCATAGATGGGATTGAGTCCATACGAACGCTTATCAAAATCTTGATCCGCATCCATATAACTTACCGCGCCCCCTAAGTACAGAGAAGCCTGATTAAGCGATTGCTTGAAATCTATTCCTAATTGGATTGTGTAATACTTCATATTAAATCCTGAAAGAAGATCGTTCACACGAGATTTCAACTTACCTGCATACACTCTTGCCCATACGCCATAGTCATTCCCGTTTTTTAAATCCCCCATTCTGTGGAGAAGGCTTTGATTCTCTACAAAGTTAGCAAGATAAGTTGAAACAATCGAGTTTGCAGCTGCATCCGCAGTTGAAGTGAGGCCTCTGCCTTCCCCCCCAG